>CAMCTH010000054.1 GCA_945877965.1 Planctomicrobium piriforme
GGCGTTGCCAGGCTTGCGCCGCCGGGCGCAGTGTGACGCGCAACCGACTGCGGCGTCGGGCGATACGACGTGCCGGCAGGGCTGGAGTCGACGGCAAACTTTCGCCGGCGAATCGCACCGACGGCGCTGCCGGCGGCAGAATCGGCGCGGTCCGTTCAGCCGATTCGGCGCGAACGGATGTGATCGTTGCAGTCGCGATGACGTTCATCGTTGGCTCTCGCATTTAGGCCGCCTCCGCCGCGCGGGGCGACTTCGCCGTGTGGCCGTACTCTTTGAGTTTCGTGGTGAGCGTTCGCAAGCCGATGCCGAGAGCCTGCGCCGTCTTCGCCCGATGACCGGCGAAGCGTTCGAGCGTTGCTTCGATCATCCGCCGTTCCATTTCTTGCAAGCTGAGGCCGAGCGGCAGTGGATCAGCGAACGTTGCTTCATCGCGGTCAGCGGCATCAAGTAGCCAGGGCCGTACGTCGTCGGCCGCGATCAGGTCGCTGGCACCGAGCACGACGGCGCGAGTAATGACGTTATGCAACTCGCGGACGTTGCCGGGCCAGCGATAAGCAGAGAGCAAATCGAGGGCATCGCCCGACAGTCGGCAAGGATCGCGATTCAATCGCGTCGCGGCTTCGGCCAAGAAGAACTCGATCAGCTCGGGGACGTCGCCGACTCGTTCACGCAGCGCGGGGACGGCCAGCGGAATCACAGAGAGCCGATAGAACAAATCTTCACGAAACCGACCGGCGGCGACTTCGGCGCGCAGATCGCGGTTCGTCGTCGCCAGGACGCGGACATCGACGCGAATCGTCTCGCTCGAGCCGACGCGTTCAAAACTCCGCTCTTGCAGCACTCGCAGCAGTTTCGCTTGCAGCGAGAGATCGAGCTCCGTCACTTCGTCGAGCAGCAGCGTGCCGCCGTCGGCCGACTCGAAACGTCCGAGCCGCCGTTGATCGGCACCCGTGAACGCGCCGCGCTCGTGCCCGAACAGTTCGCTCTCCATCAAGTGGGCCGACAACGCCGGGCAGTTCAAGCCGATCAAGGCCTTCTCAGCGCGGTTCCCCAGCGCGTGCAACGTCCGAGCGACGAGTTCCTTGCCGGTGCCACTTTCGCCGTGAATCAGCACGGTTTCGCCGGTCGGGGCGGCGCGGGCGATCCGGAGTCGCAACGCTTGCATTTGCGGGCTCGACCCGATCATCGCCGGCGTCGTGATGCCTTCCAACGCGGCGAGCTCCGCAGCACCGAGCGGCGTGCGAGCCCGTTGCAACGCGCGGTTCGCGAGGTCTTCCAACTCGTCGGCCCCAAACGGTTTTTCGAGGAAGTCGAATGCGCCGACGCGCATTGCTTCGACGGCCGTGGCGACCGTGGCATACGCCGTGACGACGATCACCTGGGCCGTCGATTTGCGTTTCTTCAACTCGGCCAAGAATTCGAGGCCGGTCATGCCGGGCATTTTCAAATCGGTGATCACGACGTCGACCGGCTCGCGCTCCAGACGCTTGAGTCCTTCGACGGCGCTCGACAGACAGACGACGGTGTGGCCGGCCTGACGGAGCGTGAACGCCACCGACTCGCGGGCTTGTTGATGATCGTCGACGACGAGGATCCGGCCCGGCGCGGCGGCGGGCTTGTCGTGCGGCGGCGGTGCGAGACGTATGTTCATGCGACGGACTCCTGCGGGAGGCGACGAGGCAGGCGGATGTTGAACGCCGCGCCCCCTTCGGGACAGTTGCGGACGGTCACTTCGCCGCCGTGCGATTCGATCAAGCGATAGACGATGGCGAGACCCAGGCCGATGCCGCTCGACTTCGTCGTGAAGAACGGTTCGAACGCGCGACGGCGAGCCTCCTCAGTGAGCCCGGGGCCGTCGTCGGCGATTTCCAAGTCGATGTAGCCGGCAGCCGCGACGGCCGTGACGATCAGCTCGCCGCCGTCCGGCATGGCGTCCAAGGCGTTCAAGACCAAGTTCAGCACGGCGCGACGGAGTGCTTCGCGATCGGCATGCACGATCAACCCGGCCGCGACGTCGACCGTCGTTCGGATCCCCTGGGCCGCGAGTTGCGGAGCCAGCGAAGCGAACATCTCGTCGATCATTGCGCGGAACAAGAGCGGCGTGACGTGCGGCTCGCGGTCGGCCGTGAAGTTCAGCAGGTCGTGGACCATCGCATCGAGCGCCGTCAGGCCGGATTCGACCTTTTCCAAGACGTCGAGGCTGCCGCCGTCGCCGGTCAAACGACGTCGCAACAGGCCGACATAGAGCGAAACCGGCACCAAGTTGTTGCGGACTTCGTGGGCGACGTGCGACGCAATCTGCCCCAAGTCGGCGAGGCGATTCTTGCGGGCTAACTCGCGATTCTTGATCGCCAGCTCGTTCGTCAGTCGACCGACCTCGGCTCGCAATGCGGAGTGAGTTTGTTCGAGGCGTTGCGTCGCTCCCTGCCATGCGGCGATCACATCCTCGAGTTTGAGGAGTTCGCGCGGCGCGGGAAGCGGATCGGTGAGCAGTTCGGTTTCAAGTTCGTTCGTCATGGTGGTTACCTCAGCGGTCCGAGGTCAGATCGAGCGTCGAGGCAGAGTAAGGAGCGGCAGACGAATCAAAATAGGCCCCGCGAGTTGCTCCGGCCGATTGCACCGCGGCGAGTTGTCCGGCGGCATCGTCGCGGCGGCGGCGGAGTGCTTCTTCGCACCGCTTCTCTCCGTCGAGAATCTCGCTGAGCAGATGAGCCGAGCGTTCGGCGAGCGACGCACAGCGCAACCGCTCGGCATCGCCCGACCAAACGCGTCGCTGCGGATCGTCGTGACGAAACGGATCGAGCTCGCGTTCGAACTCTTGCAGTTCGCCGAGCGTCCGTTGCTTGGCCGCCAAGACGCCGAGCAGTTGGGTGATGTCGCCCGACTCGATCAGTTCTTGTTGTTGACGACACGACTCGGCCAGGCGCACGAGGCAATCGTGCTTGCCGTCGACGAGCGCGAGCAAGCGACGCGTGTCGGTCGTGGAAGATTCAGCGGTAGACATAATCCGAGTTCTCGGCGAGAGACGACGTTACAACGATCCGAGCGTGTCGAGCAGTTTGACCCATTCGCTGCGGCTGTAGTTCGAAACCGATTCAAAGGCCGCATCTTCCGGCAGCCGGTTGAGCATCAGCTTGGCTTGTTCCAACGTGCCGCGCGCTTCGGGCCCGCGCTGCAACCGGCGATAGCAATCAACGATCTGCAAGTAGGCGTCCAAGGCGGCGGGCGAATTGGGAAACGATGCGATCGCCGTTTGATGCGCGCGAACCGCGTCTTCCAAGCGACCGAGCGAGTACAGAATCGAGCCGCGCGCGAACAACGCATTCCGCAGCAAGGCGGTGCGGCCGGCGTCGTCTAATCCGCGAACGTTTGGCGAACGGGCGACGCGGATGGTTTCGTCGAATCGCTCGAGCGCCGCGGCGTATTCTTCTTCTGCTCGGCGAAGATACTTGGCTCGCTCGGTCGGCAGAGCGTCGTTCGGCACTTCGCTTTCGATCGCCTGCGCGCGACGGCGATGCGACTCGGCCGAACGATAGCGGGCCTCGATCGTCTCGGGATCTTCGGGATAGCGCTGCACCGCCTCGTCGAGACGATCGGCGGCGTCGGCATAGCGGCTCACGTCGTACAGTAGTCGGCCGACGGCGAACAGCGAGCGACGCCACTCTTCGCTCTCCGGCGTCAACGCTTCCGATTCCAAGTTCGCGGTCAACGCCTGTTCGGCCGGTTCGTATTGATTCAACTCGCAGTAGAGCTGCGCCAGCAACAGCCGGGCACGATAGACGGCCGGGTCGCGCGGATGCAGATCGAGGCACTGTTGCAACAATGCCAAGGCTTGTTCGTGACGTTCGTTCACGAGCAGCACTTCGGCCAGACCGACGAGCGCCTCGGCATGGTGACCGCGGGGCTCGACTTCCAGATACTTGCGGAATTGCCGCGAGGCGTCGACATAGTCGGCTCCGCGGAGATAGTTCTGTGCGGCAGCCCAAATGTTCTCAGGATACTCGCGAGTCGCTTGTCGCAACTCGGCCAGACGTTGATAGAGCTTGCCGGCGATCCGCGAATGACTGCGCGATTCTTCGATGAGTTCGTCGGTCGTCTTTAAGGCCGTCGGCGCCGTCTGCAGGAGCTGCGCAGCCCACGCCACGTGCGCCTCGGCCGCCAGTTGCACGGCGTAATCTTCTTCGAACACACGTGGAAATAGATCGGCCAAGGTCGCGGCGGCCGCGTATTGGCGACGGCCGAAGAAATCGTCGTAGGCGGAGATTAATTGCCGCTTCAGTTCGGCGAGCGGCAGCCAGCGATTGCGGTAGTTCGTCGTGTCGACGAGGTCGTCGACGACTTCGCCGTAGAGCGACACGGCCGAATCGAACTTGTCGTTCTTGCGGGCCAAGTGGGCCGATTGAATTTGCGCGGCGAGTCCTTCGGGCCCATCGACGCTCCGTCGATACGCTTGATTGAATTGCTCGGCGGCTTCGTCGAATTTGTTTCGCTGTAAGTGGAGGAGTCCGGCGACGTACGTGGCGCGGGCCGTCGCGGCGGTGACCCCCTTGTCGGCGTCCATCGCCTTGTTGAGCAACTCGGCGGCGCGGTCGAGGCGAGCTTGGGCCTCTTTCGACGGCGGAGCCTCGGGGGCGTTCGGATCGCGCAAGGCCGCTGCTTCGGCCAACAGCAGACGAGCGCGGAGGACCGCGACGTCGGCTTCGCGCTTGGCATCGTCGGGAACGGCGGCTAAATCCTTCTCGGCATCGACCAAACGACCGAGTCGGAGCAAGATTTCGGACCGCAACAACAGGCCTTCGCTGCGATCTTCCGGGGCGGCCTTCTCATCGACGAGGAATCGGTCAATGGCGGCGAGCGCGGCTTTCAGATCCGGGTCGGGCTGAAAGAAATAGGCTTGCGCGAGGTAGCGATTCAACTCGGCTGCATGGTCGGGATTGTGCTCGAGCGCTTCGTGCAGCACCGGCAAGGCGTCGACATAACGCTCGGCCAGCAACATGCAACGACCGCAGAGCAACGCGGCCTCGGCCTGACGATCTTCCGGCAAGCCGCGGCGATGGGCCTCTTCGAACCAGTGGGCTGCGATCTTAAACGAGTGGTGGCGATTGATGTCGTACTGGTTTTCGGCCCGTTGCAACGCGGCGACGCCGAAGACGAAGGCGGGGCCGCCCGCATCGTCCGTCGTGACGTTGTTGAACTGCTGCACCAATTTCGCGATATGCAGCGCTTCGGGGAGATCGCCGTTGTCGAGTGCGTGCAAGGCGTCGGCCGTCGTGTAGCTCCGCTCTTTTTCAGCTTGCTGACGCTTGGCTTCGAACACGGCCCAGGTGAAGAGCGAAGCGCCGAAGACCGAGAACATGATCGAAAACGCGATCGCCGATTTGATGCGATGAGCGCGAACCCACTGCGGCAAGTTGCGCACGGCGCGCAGTCGGTCCACGAGCGAAGGTTTCGCCTTCGCGGCGGCGTCGGGAGCAGCGGCCGGTTTCGACATGAGTTTCGACGACGTGGTTTCCGCAGGGCAGCATCGTTGTTAACAAGACGACGCCGTGCGAGCGCGGACTTGAGCAAGCGACGAACGGGAAGCGAACCAGGACGGGAGCGACTCGGTGCGACGCGCGAACGGCATCGCGGGACGAGAAAAAACTGGGGCAAGGGTGAGAAGCGGGGCGACTTGTACTCGAAACGCGCAAAATGCGTCAAGATTGCTTCAAGTTCGCGCGGTCCGCGGCCGGGGCATTGAGTTGCCGGCAAGACTGGCAGAAGAAGGGCACCCGCGTCTTTGCAGAACGGAACGGCTAGCGCTCGATCCGATTCGCGCCGGTGACGATGTCCATCATCCAGCGATCGGCGTCGGTAAGCATTTGTCGGCCGAGTTGCGATTGGCGCGGGTACTGGCGGAGCATGACGTGCATGCAGGCCGTGTAGAAGAGGCGCAGCTGAGCGTCGATCGCGACTTCGCGCTCGGCCGAGTCATCGTCTTCTTCATAAGCCAAGAAGAGCGGCAGGCGTCGAACTTCGTGCAAGCGAGCCAGCGGCGCGCCGCCGAGCGGGAAGATGCCGCCGAACGACAGCACGCCGGCGAAGCGATCGGGATAGGCGAGCGCGACGCGGAGTGCGGCGGTCCCGCCTGCACCGGCGCCGGCGAGGAAGATCCGTTGCGACGCGATGTGATAGCGACGTCGCGCGGCGTCGACGGCGTCGAACACCGCTTGTTCCGCGGCGGCGGAATCGGCCGAGGCGCGGCCCCAGGTTCGACCGCGGGCGTCCGCAGTCGTCGAGTCGGTCGGCACGCGCGGGGCGACGCCGACGTAGTTCCGCATGCTCAACTGCGGCATCAACCGCAGCAATTGCTTTTCGTCTTGGCCGTCGCCGTGCAGCCACACCACCAGCGGGTAGGCGTAGTTCTGCTCGTAGTGAATCGGCCCGAATAGAATCGACGGCGAGTCGCCGTGCACGACCGTCGAGGCAATGCCGGCGTCGATCGTGGCGCCGTAGTTCGCCTCGGCCGGAGTGGACGGAGGCGCAAGCGGCGCGACGACGGGGGGCCGAAGACGATTCATCGTGGCGATTCCCAGCAGGGTCGAACAACGGCGCGAGCGGCCGCGGGGCGTGATGTGCATCGTCGGTTGCGCGTGCGAGACGCAACGACTACGCGGACTCTAAACCGGCGCGGCGCGCGATGTCAACGCCCGTCCGTGGGCGGAGTTCCACGCCGGCAACGCCGGCGGCGGGTTAATTAGACGAGTTTCGCCATCGCAGCGACGAGTTCCTTCACCGCGTCGACGCTCTTACGGAAATCGCCCTGCTCTTTTTCGGTCAGCTTCAGCTCGATGATCTTCTCGACGCCGCCCGAGCCGAGGATGACCGGCACGCCGACGTAGAAACCGCCGACGTTGTATTCCTTGTCGCAGTATGCGGCGCACGGAATCAAACGCTTCTTGTCGCGGACGACCGCTTCGACCATCTGCGTCGTTGCGGCGGCCGGGGCGTAGTAAGCGCTGCCGGTCTTCAGCAGGCCGACGATCTCGGCTCCGCCGACCCGAGCACGCTGCACGATTTCGTCGAGCCGCGCGGTGGTGATGAGTTGCGTGACCGGAATGCCGCCGACCGACGTGCAGCTCGGGACCGGCACCATCGTGTCGCCGTGACCGCCGAGCAACATGGCCGTCACGTCTTCGACGCTGACGCCGAGTTCCATCGCCAAGAAGGTGCGATAGCGGGCCGTGTCCAACACGCCGGCTTGGCCGATGACGCGGGCCGGCGGGAAGCCGGTGACTTGGAACGCACGCTGCACCATCGCGTCGAGCGGGTTGCTGACGACGATGACGACCGCGTTCGGGCTGCTCTTCTTGATCTCGGCGGCGACCGAACCGACGATCTTGGCGTTCGTGCCGAGGAGGTCGTCGCGGCTCATGCCGGGCTTGCGGGCGATGCCGGCCGTAATGACGACGACGTCGCTGTCCTTCGTGTCGGCGTAGTCGGTCGTGCCGGTGATGTTCGAATCGAAGCCGACGATCGGCGAGGCTTGCATCAGGTCGAGCGCTTTGCCCTTGGGCATGCCTTCGGTTTGCGGAACGTCGAGCAGCACGATGTCGCCCAATTCAGCAGCGGCACACCAGTGAGCGGTGGTCGCGCCGACGTTGCCGGCGCCGATGATGGAGATCTTGGCACGACGCATGATCGAGTTCCTTACACGAAAGAGGACGAGCGCGGGCGCTCGTCGAGCGGATATTCAACCTGAAGAAGGAGTTGAGTATCCGCGCGTCGGGAGCGAAGTCAAGGCCCGGACGGGGGTGCGTAGGGGTCTGCCGCGGGACGAAAAACGGCTTAAATCGCCGTCATTCGACGAGGTTTCGTGCGACACGAATTGCCACCGGGGCGATCTACTTGCGGTCTTCGTCGTCGGAGGCATCGTCGTCCAAATCGACGTCGATGCCGCTGAAGTCGGGCTTCGCCTGATATTCCACCGGCGCGTCGTTCAGCGACGTACCGGGGGGCGGGGCCATTTGACGTTGCAGCAGATCGCGCGTCTTCGTCTCCGCCCGCGTCGTGCGCCACACGGCATAGGCGAGTACCATGACGGCCACGATGATGATGCCGGCGAAAGCGTACGACGATTGCTGCGCGGCGGCCGCGTCGAGTTTCGGCAGATGCACGAGCGACTTGCCGAGTAGCAGCGGCGCTTTTTGAAGCGGGGGCTTCTCGCCGGCGATCTTCTCGTTCGACGTCGGATCGCGACGATAGTAGAAGCCGGTCAGATACGTTCCCGGAATCTGCACGCGCTCGTTGATGTTGTCTCCTTCGGGAAATCCCGGGGGCAACTCCAGCACGTTGAACAGCAGCGGATTGTTCTGCGAGTCGGCCGTGAAGATCGCGACTTCGAAGTAGCGTTTGATGCCGAACCGCTCGACGACGTCGGCATCTTCGACGACGACGGCGACCGCGCGCCGGGCCGAGCCGTCGAGTTGGATTAGCTTACCGGTCATCGTCTCAGGATCGTTGAACAACGGCACGACGCTGGCCGGCCGCGGCTGCTCGGTTTGTTCGAGGAGTTGAGCGAAGTCGACCTTCTTCATCGCGCTGAGGAGTTGATAGAAGCACTCGCGCTCGAACTTCAGATCGTGCGCCTCGCGGCGAACGTCGTCGTAGAGGGCGTAGTCCATGCCGAGCTTGCCGAGCGGCGTGTCGGGATACCAACTGAGATGCCGCGTCGCGAAGATCGGCTGCGGGGCGGCGTCGGTCCCGCTGTTCTTGAGTTCGACCCCTTGCAGGCTCACCGCTTCGTCGAGCTTCGCTTTGCCGACGAGGCCTTTGGGGAGCCGCAAGCTGTAGACGATCGCGGTCGAGCCGCCGCCGTCGAGCGCCACTTCGCAACGATACATCTTGCGACGGGCGTCGGTCGGCGGGAGTTCGTCGATTTCGGCATAGATCCGTTGAAGCTGTTCGGTCGTCAGCTCTTCTGCGACCGCCGCCTTCAAGCGGCCGCGGACTTGCCACAAACGGCCCCGCGCTGTCGCAGACGTGAGGTCGGCGGGGGACGTCGGTTTACGCGAGTAGCGATCCAAGTCGAGTTGCGAACATTGCCGCAGCCCCGACAGAACCGCGACGAGCGACGATTGCTCTTCGATGTCGAGCGGCTTGCCGTCGACGAATTTTGCGAGCACCGCGGCATCGACCCCGGCACCGTCGAGCAGCAGACGATCGTCGACCGGTTGCTGCGCGCGCAACTCAGCGGAGAGCGAAATCAGCGACGTTGCCAGCGCGACAAGGGCACAGCAGCGTGCGAAACGGCAGCAGGCGAAGAGGCGGCGCATTACGGTTCGACTTTCAACGAGTTGAGGTTCTTCACTTCTTCCTGCTCCGCTTCGGCTTTCTCGCGATTAAGGCGATGTCGTCCGACGACCGGGCCCGCGGCCATCACCGACGTGCGTGAGATTCGATACGCCCAAGCCGAGAGCGCGGTGAGGATCACCATGCCGCCGCCGAGAATCGGCAACGCGAACCGGTTGGGGAACGGCAGGCGGACTCCTTTCAAAAACGCGGGGCCTTCATCTTCGGCGACGACCGCGGCGACGACCGCCTTCGGTCGCAGACGCAGCGTCTTCGCCAGGATGAGCGGACTCGAACGATAGACGTTCGTCATTCCCTTGGCCATGTCGGCCGCCGTCGCCTTCTCGGCCGACGGATACCCGAGACGTTTGAAGTAGTAGCCGGTCACGTCGACCTCGGGCTTTTCACCGATCGGATAGTTGGCCGGCAGGTTCAAGCAGAGGGCGACGATCGGCAAGCGACCGCCGTCGGGCTTGATCCAGACTTCGTACTGCTTGGCGATCCCTTGCGGAAACGGCTCGGGGTTTTGTTGCGGGATGATCCTCTCGACGGTGCCGCCGACGGTGACGATCTCGCCGCGATAGATGTTCGGCTGTTCGTGGAGTTGCACGAATGTGCGGCGGCCGGTCGACGCGAGTTCGATATCGCGCTCGTCGGAGTCGCGCAGCTTTTTTAACAGCGTGAAGAGCGGCGCGATCTCATCGCCGCGATAAGTCGAGTCGTCGCTGAGATCGGCAAACAGCTTGGACGACACGCCGCCGAAGAGCCGCTTTGTTTCGCCGTCGAGCAGCGGTTGCGCGTCGGGGAGTTTCAAATCGCGCGCGTCGATCGGCTTGACGCCGGCGGCGGGATTTTGCGCCAACAGTTCGCCGGGCTGCACCGCCTTGGTCTCGTTCTTGTCGGCGGGGATGACCTTGTTGTCGACCAGGCCGCCGTCGTTGGGGGCCGCCTGATTGGCCTTTTGCTTACGCCAAGAGGCCTGGCCGATCACGACGACGAACAGCAGCAGGCCCATGACGAACCACGAAGCCTTGCGGTGCAATTGGGCGTTCAGTTTGCCCGGCGGCGGACGCGAGGCGGTCCGTTGCGTGCGAAAGCGTAACACGATGGCGACCCCGAATAGGTGTGTGCCGGCCGAGAGAAGTGGAGGGCGAGAGCGTGGCCGGTCGTCCTTATTCTAGGTACGTACCGCCGGGGGAACAAGAAAACTCGGTCGACGGTAACGTTCTTGGAAGTCGGCCGTTATATAGTAGGAGTACATTGGGCCGCCGGTCGTCGGCGGTCTGTTTCACTCCCGCCGCCTTCGAGACGGTCATGAAGTTCGCATCGCTCCTCCTCATCGCATCGCTCTCGTTCGCCCCCCAGGCTTTCATGGGAAATGCTTCGCTCCTGGCTGCGCCGGGCGAAGGCGCAGCGAGTGCGCCGCAACCGCTCGCCGGTTTGCAGCGCGCCGCGCAACTCGTGCAATCGGCGCAAGCCGCACCCGACGCTGCGACGCGGAACCAGCAACTCACCGAAGCGCGGCAACTGCACGACACGTTCGTCCGCGAGAACCCGAACCACCCCGAGACGGCCCAGGCCGACATGGTGTTGGGGATGCTGCTGACCGTACAAGGGAAAGGGGAAGTCGCCGCGGCGGTCGCTGCGACCGAACCCGCGCAGCAAACCGCCGGGATCGAACAAGCACGCAAATCGCTCCGCGAATCGGAGCGGGCTTTCTCCGCCGCCAGCGATCGGCTGAACGCGCGCCTCGATGCCTTGCCGGCCTTTGTTCCGCCGGGGACCCCCGAGCATCAGACCAAGGAGATGCTCAAGGGGAACGTCGTGCAAGCCCGTATCTACCACGCGGGAGTGGTAGAGGAACTGGCCGGCACCTTCCCGGCCGGCGATCCGCAGGGGCGCGAGTTCTATCAAGCCGCCGCCGACCGCTACGAATCGATCTACCGCGACTATCGCCTGCTCATCGCCGGCCTGATGGCCCGACTCAAGCAAGGTCAGTGCTATCGAAACCTCGGCGACACGAAGCGGGCCCTCGGCCTGTACAGTGACCTGATCGAGCAGCCCGCCGACTTGGAGCCGCTCCGCCGGTTGCGGGTTTCCGCGATGTATCTGTCGCTGGATGCCTGGACCAGCCCGGAAGAGAAGCTGTACGAGTTGGCCCTGTCGCAGGGGGAGAATTTCTTGCTCGGTTGTAAGCCTGAAGAAACCGCCTGGCCCGAATGGCAGGCAGTGCGCTATCACACGGCCCGTGGTTATTTACTGGCGGTCAACGGGCTGAAGCCCGAGCAGACCGCCGAGCGGGCGGAGTATTTGCAGCACGCGCGGGGTCATGCGGCGGCGTTGGCCGAGGCGGCGGGGCCGTATCAAGCGGCCGCTCGCGCCTTGGTCGCCCAAGCCGAGGCGGCCGGCGCGGCAAAGTCGCCATAAACGGAACGGTCGGATCGGCCCGAACCGGCGGCCGGCAAAACGCAGCATTGATGCTTGATTGTCGTATTTTCCGCTTATAAGCTGAACTCGATCTGACGAGGCAGCGGGGCGTTTCGTCGGTCGTTTTCAACGTTTGTACACATCGCTAACTAATCTCAACGCCCCCGGTCCCGCTCGTTTGTGAACGGGGTCGTTCTCTCATCGTAAGGACGCCACGGATGAAATCGTTGCGCGGACTCTTCGTCGCCGGATGTTGCGGACTCTCGTTCGCAGGCACGGCTACGGTCGCCTATTCCACCGAAGAATACGATCGCTTCCTCTCGGCCTTGCGCGGCAAGCAGTACTACGACGCCGCGCTCGATTACCTCGCCGCGATGCAAACCAGCAAGCTCATCACCGAAGAGCAGCGGCAGATGATCACGTTCGAAGAGGCGCGCACGTTCCTCGACGCCTCGCGCAACGAACGCGACGGCGCGGCTCGTGAGAAACTGCTCGACGGTGCGAACACCAAGTTCAAAGAGTTTGCCGAACGCAACTCCGCGCATCCGCAAGCCGCCAGCGCCGTCACGCAACTCGGCGCCGTGCTGGTCGAACGCGGTCGCGCCAAGCTCGAAGCCGGCTTGAATCCGGCCAACGATGCCAATCGCGCGAAGCTGATGGACGAAGCCCGCAAGTTCTTCAGCGAGTCGGAGAAGGTCTTCGGCGAGGCGCAGAAGAAATTCGAAGAGGACTTGGCGAAGTATCCGAAGTTCATGGCGCCGAACGATCCCCGCGTCATCGAGCGCGAGCGCGTGAAGGGCGACTTGATTCAGTCGCACATGTTCCACGCCTACGGCTTGTACGAAAAGTCGCGGACCTATGATCAGAAGATTGCCGCCGAGGCCAAGCTCTGGGAAGCCGCACTCCGGCAGGCCGCCGACAAGTACGGCGAGATCTACAAGAACTATCGCACGCTCATCGCCGGCCTGGCCGCGCGGTTGAAAGAAGGTCAGTGCTACCAGGAGTTGAAGGACACGAAGCGGGCGCTCGGTCTGTTCGCCGATTTGCTCGGCCAGCCCGACAACCTCACGGCGTTGCGGCCGTACAAGGCCAGCGCCATGTACCTCTCGCTGCAATGCTGGACCGACGACAACGAGAAGCTATATGAGCTCGCCACCATCCAAGGCGAAGAGTTCTTGAAGGGTTCGAGCACCGGCGAACTCTCGCGGCCCGAATGGCTGGCCGTACGCTACTTCACCGCGTTGGCCAACAAGCTGCGGCTTTCGCAACTGCCTCCCAAGCCGACGGTGCCGGCCGAAATCACAGAGAAGCAAAAGTGCTTCGACTCGGCCCGCCAGAACTCCGAGATCGTCGCCTCGACGCCGGGCGAATACCAAGACGCCGGCCGCAACTTGCTGAAGGATCTGCTCGGTTCCGCCGATGCGGCCGATCGCGAGCCGAAGTCGTTCGTCGAGGCGCAGAACCGCGGCCTCGATTCGATGAACCTCTTCTCGCAAGCGATGGTCGACGCGGGCAAGCTGACCGACCCGACCGAGAAGGCCGCCAAAGAAAAAGAAGCGATCGAAGCGCGCCTCAAGGCGAACGATTACTTCTACCTGGCCCTGCGGTTGGCCGATGCGAACACGTCGCT
>CAMCTH010000055.1 GCA_945877965.1 Planctomicrobium piriforme
CGGCGCCAAAATTTGGCGAGAATAACAATTCGCCCGGCGCCACGATCACCGGCATTCGTCCGCAAGCAACGCCGACGAGCGAACCGCCACCGAGTTATCCGAACACAAACATTCGCCCCGGCCCGTACGACGGCGGCCCGAGCCTGACGGCGGCCGGCCTCTCGATGCCCGCCGCGACGCCGTTGCGCAACGATCCGCCGACCGGCGCAGCGCCGCCGACCGGCCCCGCGTTTCCCAGCAACAACGGTCCGACGAACAACGCCGCATCGCCGAACAATTCGGCCCTGCCCGGCAACTCGATCTCGTCCGTCTCGCCGGGTGGAACCAACTCGACGCTCGCGCCGCCGCTCACGCCCGTAACGCCCGTCGGTGCGCTGAGCCCCAACGGCGGTCCGCCCGCCGCTTCGATGATCCCCGCGACGCCGGGCATCGCCGCGCCGGGCGTCGCTTCGACATCGGCCGCGGCCGCACCGTTGGCCGAAGCGCAGACGTTGCTCAATCAAAATCAATTGGCGAAAGCGCTCGATCGCCTGAGCGCGTCGTTCGAGAACCCGGCCCTGACGGCCGACGACGATCGCCGCGTCAATGATTTGCTCGATCAACTTGCCGGCACGGTGATTTACTCGCGCGAACATTTGCTTGAGCCGCCGTACACGGTCATGCCGGGCGACCGACTCGATCAGATCGCAGCCAAGTATCAAGTGCCGTGGGAGCTGTTGGCGAAGATCAACGGCATCGCCGATCCGATGAACCTCACGCCCGGCACGCAATTGAAAGTCGTTCGCGGTCCGTTCGACGGGCTGATCGACAAGAGCCGCCGTCGCCTGACGTTGTTCCTCGACGGCATGTACGCCGGCAGTTTCCCGGTCGGCTTCGGTCGCGATCGGCCTCCGGTCGATGGCGAATATCAAGTCGGCGCGAAAGTGGCGAACCCCGCCTATGCCGGACCCGATCTGCAACTGAGCGCCGACGACCCGAACAATCCGCTCGGCGAGCGGTTGATCGACCTCGGCCAAGGCCAAGTGCTGCACGGCACGAGCGAGCCCGCCAATTTGACGAGCGACGACGCCCGCGGCTGCATTCGCATGGCAGCCCGCGATATTGAAGACGTCTACGACATTCTCACGCCGGGCTCGCGCGTGATTGTGAGGCCGTAGGAGTTGTGGTTCAGGGTTCGCGGTTCAGAGTTCAGGGTTAGTGGCCGAGGATTACGGTTGTCGTTAAACTGTCTCGTCGCTTGCCGCCAACCCTGAACCACAAACCCTGAACCCCGAACCTTCCTCACCATGTACGACCGCAACGCTCTGCACAAGCTGATCGAAACCAAGGCCCTGAAGCGGGGCGATTTCACGCTCGCCTCGGGGAAGAAGTCGTCGTACTTCTTGAACTGCAAGCAAGTGACGCTCGACTCGATCGGGGCGAAGCTCGTCGGCGAAGGGATTTTGGACATGCTGTTGGGCGATGCCGCATCGCCGCTAGGCACGACTGCGCTGCCCCGCGCCGTCGGCGGCATGTCGATCGGGGCCGACCCGATCACGGCGTCGGTCATCACGGTCGCCGGCTTTCGCGATCTGCCGCTGCTGGGGTTCCTCGTCCGCAAGGATGTGAAAGACCACGGCGCGACGGCCAAGCAATACATCGAAGGCCCGGTCGCGTCGGGCGACGAAGTCGTCATCGTCGAGGACGTCGTCACGACGGGCGGTTCGTCGCTGCTGGCGATTGAACGTTGCGAAGCGATCGGACTCAAGGTCAAGGGCGTCATTGCGATCGTCGACCGTCTCGAAGGGGGCCGTGAAGCGTTCGCCGCCCGCGGTTACGACTGCCGCAGCCTGTTCACCATCCGCGACTTCGGAATTGAACCGTCGAAGTAGGTTCGGGGTTCAGAGTTCGAGGTTCAGGGTTGATATGCCGATTAAACATTTATCCGCTCTTCAACTCTGAACCCTGAACCTCTCTAACCCCGAACCCCATGGAAACTTCCCTTCACCGCGCTCTCAAGCAGTTTTATTGCACCGAGGGTTGCGCTACGGAAGTGAAGCTCGGGCGATATCGAATCGACGTCGTCCGCGGCACGGAGTTGATCGAGATCCAGCACGGCTCGCTCGCCGCCATTCGCGATAAGATTCGCGCGCTGGCCGAGGAGCACGACGTTCGCGTCGTGAAGCCGATCATCGTCCGCAAGACGTTGATCAAACAACTTAAACGAGGCGGTAAGATCGTCGAGCGGCGTGCGAGCCCGAAGCGTGGGCAACTGCTCGACCTGTTCGACGAGCTGATTTATTTTCGCCGCGTCTTTCCGCACCCGCGGCTCACGCTGGAAGTGGTGCTGTGCGACGTCGAAGAGTGGCGCTATCCCGGGCATGGCCGACGACGTTGGAAGCGCCCCAAAGCGCATCAAGTGGAAGATCAAAAGTTGCTGGCCGTCCACGAGACGCATACGTTTCGGACCGGCGACGATCTCGTCGCGCTACTTCCCGCCGGGTTGCCGACGCCGTTTCACTCGGGCGACGTCGCCTCGGGACTCGGCATCGCGCGGTGGATCGCGCAGCGGATCGTTTATTGCTTGCGCGAGATGGCGATTGCCCGACAGGTCGGCAAACGGGGCAATACTCGGCTGTATGAGCTTGGCGTCGCGAAGCCTGCGGTCGTAAAACGTCGTCGCGCCAAGGCAGGTTAACGTCGCAGGGACCCGTCGAGCGGGGCTTGTCGCCGTGCGGCGAAACCCGTACTTTGACGGCTTGTCTTCCTCGCCCCCTCGCGACCTAAACAACCCAACATCATGCCGCCGCTTGCTATGAAGCCTCCCATCCGCGTCGCCATCATCGGGGCCGGTGCCGTCAGCGATTATCACCACGTCCCCGGCATCCGTCTCGACTCGCGGTGCAAGCTCGTCGCTGCCTGCGATGCCGACCCGGCGCTGCTCGAACGTCGCCGCAGCGAGTGGGACATCTCGAAGACCACGACCGACGCCGAAGCGCTCTGCGCCGATCCCGAAGTCGACGCCGTCGTGATCGCCACGCCGAACTTCACGCACAAGTCGATTGCCATCGCGGCCGCCAAGAACGGCAAGCACCTGATGTGCGAAAAGCCGCTCGGTCTGAACGCCGGTGAAGTCCGCGAAATGTACGAGGCCGCCCGCGACAATAAGGTCGTCCATATGACGGCCTTCACCTATCGCTTCGCCCCGGCGATGCGGTACCTCAAGCATCTCGTCGCGTCGGGCGCGCTCGGCACGCCGCGGCACTTCCGTTCGCAACGGTTCCTCGACCTGCCCGAAACGAGTTGGGGCTGGCGGCAGTACAAAGACAAGGCCGGCGCCGGCGACCTGTTCGACATGACGATTCACCGGATCGACTTCGCCGCCGACCTGATGGGCCCGATCGCGCGGATCAGCGGGGCCGTCGCCACGTACGCTCCGCGCGACAAGACGGCGGACGGCAAGCCCTGCCCACAGTCGGAGGTCGACGATTGGTCGGCCCTGATCGGCGAGTTCACCTCGGGCGCCGTCGGCGTGTGGGAAGGGACCACGTTGGCCAAGGGCTATCACCTCGACGGCTTCGGTCACGAGTGGGCCGAAGTGAACGGCTCGGAAGGCTCCGGCGTCTATCGCATGCACGAGCCGAACATCATCCTGCTCGGCAAGACCGGCAGCGATTTGAAGCCGGTCACCGTGCCCGACGAGTTCCTCAAGCCGGCCGGTAGCCCGCGCGACCCGAGCCAAGGAAAGCCCGCAACGGTGTTCCGTTACGATCTGATGTGGGAGTTCATCTCCGCGATCGTCGAAGGACGCGAAGCGGTGCCGAGTTTCTACGATGGCTTGAACGCGCAACTCGTCGCCGACGCTTGCTTGGAATCGCATCGCAGCGGCCGACGCATCGAAACCACACCCGCTCCGAAATAACGAGACTTACGCCGCATGTCGACCGACGCCTCGCCGCAGTATCCGCTTCGCCGCTTGATGGGCGTGCAGATCGCCGCAGTCGGCGCGAACGTGCCGGACCGCGTCGTGACGAACGCCGAGTTGCAAGCACTGTGCGGCGTCGATCCCGACTGGATCGTACAGCGGACCGGCATCGTGGAACGTCGCCACGCGCCGCCGAACGAAGCGACGAGCGACCTCGCGGCGCGCGCTGCAACGCAATGTTTGGAGCGAGCCGGCGTCGCGCCGAGTGAAGTCGATCTACTACTCGTCGGCACGTTCACGCCCGACTATCTGTGTCCGTCGACGGCGGCGCTCGTGCAGCACAAGCTCGGGCTCCGTTGCGGTGCGGTCGATTTGAACGCTGCCTGCGCCGGCTTCATGTACTCGCTCATCACCGGCATGCAGTTCGTCGCCGCCGGCACCAGTAAACGGTGCCTCGTCATCGGGGCCGATTGCAACTCGCGGATTCTTGATTCGCGCGACAGCAAAATCTATCCGCTCTTCGGCGACGGTGCAGGCGCGGTGTTGCTCACTCCCGGCTCGCCCGACCAAGGCTTCCTGAGCTACACGCTCGGTGCCGACGGCGGTAGTTGCGAAGTACTGTATCGTCCCGTCGGCGGCAGCTTGCATCCGTTCACGGCCGAAACCGCAAGCGACGGCCGACACTTCCTGCTCATGGACGGCAAGCCGGTCTTCAAATGGGCCGTGCGGTTGGTCGAAGACACCATTCGCGAAGTGACCAAAGCGGCGGAACTGTCGCTGGATCAACTCGACCTCGTGCTACTACATCAAGCGAACCTGCGAATCATTCACGGCGCGACCGGCGCGCTCGGCATCGACGCAGCCAAGGTCGCCGTGAACCTCGATCGCTACGGCAACACGTCGGCCGCGAGCATTCCGCTGGCGCTGGAACAATGCGTGCAACAAGGTCGCGTGCAGCGCGGCACCCGAATCATGATGAGCGGCTTCGGCGCCGGCCTCGCCTGGGGCACGGGCGTTTGGCAGTGGTAGATTTGGGTTCGGGGTTCAGAGTTCGAGGTTCAGGGTTGACGAACTTCGCATCTCGCCCCTAACGTTGACTAACTCGCCCCCTGCCCTTTGCCTCAGTGTTAACGCCGCTGCACGAATTCAACCCTGAACTCTGAACCTCGAACCCTGAACCTAAAACAAAGCCATGCCCAAGTCGCTCCCCAAACGTAGCCAAGTGAAAGTTGCCGATACCTGGGACCTGTCGAGCTTGTATGCCGACGACGACGCCTGGGAAAAGGACTTCAAGAAGTTCGAGAAGCAAATCGCAGGCTACGAAAAATTCCGCGGCAAGCTCGGCGAAAGCGCCAAGACGCTCGCCGCCTGCTTGAAGTTCGACGACGATCTTGATCGGCTCGCCGATAACGTCAGCGGCTATGCGTTCCTGCGGAGCGCGCAAGACACGGCCAACAGCACCTACCAGCGGATGACGGGCCGCTATCGCAACGTCGGCACGAAGGCCGGCGAGGCGGCGAGCTTCATTCGGCCCGAGATCCTGAGCCTGCCGGCGGCGACGATCAAAAAGCTCCTGGCCGCGCCGGAGCTCGCGCCGTGGAAGTTGGTGCTCGAACGGATCCTGCGCTACAAGCCGCACACGCTCTCGCCCGGCGAAGAGAAACTGCTGGCGATGCAAGGCGAAATGTCCGATGCCTCGAACAACATTTTTCGCCAACTCAACAACGCCGACCTCAAGTTCGGCTTCGTCAAGAACGAAGAGGGCGAAGAAGTCGAACTCAGCCACGCCTCGTTCTCGACGTTCCTGCACTCGCCGAATCGCAAGGTCCGCCAAGCCGCGTTTCATCAGTATTACACCCAGTTCAAAGCGCACGAGAACACGCTGGCCGCGACGCTCGCCGGATCGATTCAGCGCGACGTCTACTACGCCAAGGCCCGCAATTATCCGAGCGCTTTGGAAGGTTCGCTCTTTCCGGACAACGTGCCGCCGAGCGTGTACGACAATCTGATCGCGTCGGTCCGCAAGAACCTGCCGAAGGTGCATCACTATCTCGACGTTCGCCGTCGGAAGATGAAACTCAAAGAGATTCATCACTACGACACCTATGTGCCGATCCTCAGCGAGCTCGACGTCAAGTACACCTGGAACCAAGCGGTCAAGGTGGTGATCGAATCGCTTGCGCCGCTCGGCAGCGAGTACTGCGGCATCCTCGAAAAAGGCCTGATGGGGCGCTGGTGCGATCGTTACGAGAACCAAGGGAAGCAAAGCGGCGCGTTCAGCAGCGGCACGTACGACAGCATTCCGTACATCCTGATGAACTATCAACCGACGGTGCTCGACCACGTCTTCACGCTCACGCACGAAGCCGGCCACTCGATGCACTCGCACTTCTCGGCCAAGAACCAACCGCATCCCTACTGGGGCTACACGATCTTCGTGGCCGAGGTCGCCAGTACGTTCAACGAGCAACTCCTCAGCAAGCATCTGATGAGCAAGGCCGGCGACAAGAAGCAGCGGGCTTACCTGCTCAATCGCGAGATCGACGCCATCCGCGGCACGATCATTCGCCAAACGATGTTCGCTGAATTCGAGAAGCAGACGCACGCGCTGGTCGAAGCCGGCGAGCCGCTGACCGTCGACAAATTCCAATCCGTCTATCGCGATCTGCTCAAAGCCTACTTCGGGCCCGAGTTCACGATCGACGACGAGCTGTCGCTGGAATGCTTCCGCATCCCGCACTTCTATCGGGCGTTCTACGTCTACAAGTACGCGACCGGCCTGTCGGCGGCGATCGCGCTCTCGGAGCGAGTCGTGAGCGGCGGCAAAAAGGAACTCGGCGACTACCTCAACTTCCTCAAGGGAGGTTGCTCGAAGGACCCGCTCGATCTGCTCCGCGACGCCGGGGTCGACATGGGCAAGCCCGCCGCGGTCGACACCGCCCTGGCCCACTTCGGCAAACTCGTCGACGAACTCGACGAGTTGATTTAATCCGGCCCCATACCGGAATCAGAAAAAGCTCACGCAAAGGCGCTAAGGCGCGAAGCAGAAGATATTCTGGTACGACGCGAAATAACTGATTAACCTAATGATCTGATCGTTTGCCTCTCTCCCCCCTTTGCGTCTTCGCGCCTTTGCGTGAGCAATAAAACTTTCAAGGATACTCGTCATGCATCTCGGACTCGTCACGTACCAATGGGGCAAAGATTGGGACCTGCCGACGTTGCTCAAGAACTTGCAGCTCACCGGCTTCAAGGGCGTCGAGTTGCGGAGCACGCACAAGCACGGCGTCGAGCCGACGCTCGATAAGGCGGCCCGCAAAGACGTGGCGAAGCAGTTCGCCGATGCGGGCATTACGTTCGTCGGCCCCGGCAGTGCTTGCGAATACCATTCGCCCGATCCGTCCGTGCTCAAGAAGAACATCGACGAGACGAAGGCCTTCATCGAGTTGGCCCACGATTGCGGCGCGACCGGCGTGAAGGTCCGCCCCAACGGTCTCCCCGCCGAAGTGCCGGTCGCCAAGACCGTCGAGCAGATCGGCAAGTCGCTCAACGAAGTCGCGCAGTTCGGCTCCGGCTACGGCATCGACATCCGCGTCGAAGTCCACGGCAAAGGGACGCAAGAACTGCCGATCATGCAGCAGATCATGGCCGTGGCCGATCATCCGAACGTCAAAGTCTGCTGGAACTGCAATCCGACCGACATGAACGGCGCAGGCCTCGCCGCGAACTTCGCGATGGTCGCCAAGCGGATCGGCACGGTCCACATCCACGAGTTGATCAGCACGTACCCGTGGACCGATCTCTTCAGCCTGCTCAAAGGGACCGGCTTCCAAGGTTGGACGCTGCTCGAAGAAAGCAACACCACGACCGACCCGATCCGCGTGATGCAGTACTACCGCATGCTCTGGGAACGAATGACGGCGTAATAGGCACTACTTCAGGCGATCGATAAACGTCGTCAGCAGCGAATTAAATTCCTGCGGGCTTTCCATCGGGGCCATGTGGCCGACCCCTTCCATGACGTGGAACTCCGCGCCGGGGATCTGCGCCGTGAACTCGCGCATTTCGTCGACCGGCGAGATCGCATCCTCGCGACCGACGACGGAGAGCGTCGGCGTGTTGATCTTCGACAGCCAAGGGCGAACGTCTTCGCGCTCGGCCAAGCCTCGCTGTCCGGCGGCGAGTCCTTGCGGGTCGGTTCGTTCGATCATCGCCCGCACGGCGGCGACGACGTCGGGCTGTTCCTTAAACGTTGCCGGGGCGAAGAGCTTGGTCGGCATCGCTTCGGCGACGGCCGAGGTCCCGAAGTTCAGCACATGCGTCGCCATCTTGCGTCGCGTCTCGGCCGCCTCGGGTGTGTCGCCGGCCGCTTTCGTATCGCAGAGCACGAGTCCGCGCAATCGTGAAGCATGCCGCTGCACGAACTGCCACGCGACGTACCCGCCCATCGACAGGCCGCAGAAAACGACCGGCTCCGTCACGTTCAACGCGTCCAGCAACGCGGCGACATCGTCGGCCAACTGCGTCATCGTCGTCGTGCCCGGCACGACCTCAGTGGCTCCGAAACCGCGCAGATCCGGCGCGATAATGCGGTAGCGATCGGCCAACTCGAATTGACCCGCCCACATCGCGTGCGTCAGCGGAAAGCCGTGGATGAAGACGAGCGGGAGGCCGCGGCCTTCGTCGTATACCTGATGACGAACGCCGTTCACGGTCAACGATTTCATAGTTTAAGATTTCAGATGTTTCGCGAAGGTCTGTTTCACCCGTTCCCACATGGCCGGGCTCAGCTCGTGGCCGACGTCCGGCTCGATGAACGAGGTAAAATTCTCTTCGGCATGGACTGCTTCGTACGCGCGGGCGATCGTCTCGATGCCGGCCTTCGCCTCCGGCATGGGCGTGCCGTAGTCGGTCTCGCCGAGATTCAAATGCAGAGCCCGCGGGGCGATGAGCGATGCCATTTCCGGGACGTCGCCGTACTTGAGCAAGCCCGGGATGAAGTTCGGGAAGCAGTGCAAAATCTCGGCGCGGTTGATCGCCGCGAGCGTCGGGAAACAGCAGTTGCCGATGACCACCTTGAGTCGCGGCTCCCAGGGGCCGATCAGATACGAATGCGTCGAACCCATTGAATGGCCGTAGCAGCCGAGTTGGTCGGCCTGCACCTCGGGGCGGGTGATGAGATAGTCGACCGCGCGGCGCATATCGAGAATGTTTTTCCACGCCAGGCATTGGCCGTTCGTCACGTACTTCAAGAACAAGAACCGCTCGAGCGCCGCCCCCTTGAGCTTGCCGACTTGCCGCTCGCCGAAGCCGGCCGCATCGGGACAGAGTGCCACGTAGCCTTCGCGGGCCAAGTGTACGCCCGTGTGATGCATCTCCGCGCCGCCGAGTCCGGCCGGCTCGGTCTTGCCGATGCCGTAGGCCCCGTTGTGCTGATGCCAGACGCAGACGGCCGGCGCGGGCTTCGCACGATCGACGCCCGCCGGAATGACGACGTACGCCGGCACCCGTTCGCCCGGCTCGACCTGATACGTCACCTTCTCCAGGCGGTAGCCGTCGTGCTCGGTCGTCTCTTCGACGCGCGGCTCCAGCGGACACGGCTCGGGCCACGGCCCGCCGAGACATTCGAGCAAGCGTTCCTTGAAGTCGACGCGCATGGGAAGACAAAGGGGAAGGTGGAGGGCGGAAGGGGGAATATCCGCGGCACATCATCAATGAGAACGACGCCGTCGCGAGTTCCTGTTCTACTTGCCGGCCTTCTGCTTAGCCAGCGCCGCTTGGAATTCGGCGAGTTGGCGCTTCATCGGCTCGGAATGCGGGTCGAGTTCGATGGCCCGCGACTGCTGCTTCACGGCGTTCTCGTAATCGCCGAGCGCGAAGTAACAGCGACCGAGCGTGTCGAGATGCCCCGGATTGTCGGGCTTAATCTCCAGCGACTTCAGCGACGCCTGGACCGCTTCCTTGAAATCCCCTTCGGTGTTGCTGATGAGCCACGCCAGTTGGTTGTAGGGCGTGTCGTCCTCGGGCGAAGCTTGAATCTGGGCTCGATAGTCTGCGATCGACTCGCCGATGAGCTTGATCACCCGCTCGCGGACCGTCGCGTGCAGGTCCTTCACGCGATAGAGCGCGATGAGCACTTCGGTATCGTGCGGGTCTTCGCCGAGTCCTTCGAGCAGGTGCCGCACTTGCTCTTTCGAGTCCCCTTGGCTCTCGGCATGAGCGGCGTAGAAGTAATGAGCCCGCGCGCGATTGGCCGACAGATTGCGGCCCGACTCGGAGAGGTCGATGCCGTTCGCAACGGCCGCTTCCATCCCCTTCGAGGCGTCGTCGAGAATCTTGCCCGCCTCGAGATCGAGTTGACGTTCGTGCAACGCTTCACCGAACATGATCTGCGCGGTCAGCGTCAGCGGATCGCCCGGCCTGCCGAGTGCGATCGACGCGCGATACTCGACGTCGGACCACTCGTGATATCCTTTGCGGTGCAGCGCGATGGCCGTGATGATGTGCTGGCGTTGATCTTCGGCGTTCAGCTTGGCCGCCGCGGCGACGTAACGTGCGACCTCCGCGGTCTTGCCTTGTAACTGATAGGCCCGGGCCACGGTGTACGACACCATCGCGTCCTGTTGAATCCGATCGGCAAAGCGGAGCACGACTTGATCCAACTCGGTCCAGGCCTTGCGCTCGATCAACGTCTCCAGCACTTCGGTCAGCGCGGTCGCATCGTTCTGCTCAAGTGCGACCATACTGATCAGCGCGGCGAGCGCGTCTTGCGGGCGATCGAGCTTCTTGAACAACTCCGACTGGCGACGGAGGAGGCTCATGACGATGTCGGGCCGCGAGCGATGCGGATACTGCCGCAGGACCTGCTCCTCGGCCTCGGCGAGCTTTTGCAACTCGACGACTCCGGCGGCCGGATTGTTTTGCGCCGTCAGATAGGCGCGAACCCAAGCGGCGGCCGGACGGGGACTTCCTTCAAGAGCGGTCCGCAGCAACTTCTCGCGGGCCGGCCAATCGGTCTCCGCCGTCGTCTTCTGCTCCATGATCCGCACGGCTGCCCACTTCGAGAGCATCGGCGAACGCTCGAATCGAACTATGCGGCAGAGGGCCGACAACGGCGCGGAGTCGGGCAACGTGCTGAGTTGCGTGATCGTGTTGACGCGCGTCGTCTCGTCCATCCCTTCGTAATTTTGCAGTTGGTCGCGGACTTCGACCGGATCGGCCGGGTCGACCCAATTGATTCGGATGACGCGTAAGAGATACGCGAGTCGCTCGGAGGTCTCGATGTCGCGGGTGCGGTCGAGCTCTTCGCTGAGAATGTCGAAGCCTTTGGCGCCGATGCGAACGAGTTCGGCCTGCGCCTTTTCGCGCGCGAAGTAGTCGTCGGCCCCGAGCAGCTTGATCAACGCTGCGATCTGCTGCGGATCGACGGGGGGCGGAGGCGTGGGCTCCGACTCAGCGGCGCGGGCCGAGGTCGCGAAGAGGCTGACGCTGAGAATCGCCACGCTCGCAAGCGCGGCCGAGGCGAACGTTCGCAGAGGGACGATCATAGTCAGCTCCCAATCCTGATCCGTGCCGGCATCCTGATACGTTCAGCATAGCCGTCGCCGGGTGACGGCGGCAAGCGAGGTCTTCGGCCGGCGAGAGTTCCGAGCCGTTAAATGCCGAGACGGGAGCTGTTCGGCAAAACCGTCGGATTATTCATATGCAATCGGACAGCCGCGCGGGCGGGTCTCGATCGTCTCGGGCTCGCGGCCGGCGACGACGGCCGTCAGAGCGTCGCGGAGATAAGCGTGCTTCACCGCGTCCGGGTCGTTCCAGCTATCGTCGATCGTTCCCAAGTAGGCGATCGTCCGATCGGGCCGGAGCACGAAGACCTCGGGCGTGACGCGGACGCCGTAGTCGCGGCCCGACTGCTGCGACGGATCGTGCAAGTACGGGAACGGGAACTTCCGCTCGGTCGCATGCTTCTTCATCGCCGGCAAAGCGTCGACCTCGCTGAGTCCGCAACTGACGGCGACGAAGCGAACGCCCTGCGGCGCAAACTCCTTGGCCAGCGCGAAGAGCCGATCTTCGTAACCGCCCGCCACGGGACAGTGATTGCAGGTGAAGACGAGCACGACCGCTTTGCCGCCGTCGAGGTACTCGGCCAGCGAGTGCGGCTTGTCGTCGACGCCGACGAGATTGACGAACGACTTGCCGACGTCGCCTGCCGAGACGGCTTTGTTGAACTTGCCCGCACCGGCGACGGCGGGAAACATCAAGCAACCCATCCCCAGCACCAAGGCGGTCAGGCCGAACGGCGCGGCACGGAACTTACCGGCTCCGATTGGGAATTTGAGATTTGAAATTGGCGATTTCATTTCGTGCCGGGTCCGACCGTGTCTTCCATCCGTGCGATGTATTGGCGGAGCCGTTCGACTTCGTCGACGACGTGTCGCAGCTTGAGCATGTTGTCGACTCGCTTGAGGAGTTCGACCTTGTTGACCGGCTTGCTCAAAAAATCGTCGGTCCCCGCCTGCACGGCCCGTTCGATGTCGCCGAGTTCGTTCAAGGCGGTGACCATCAGGATCATCACCGACTTCGTGGCCGGGTCGCCCTTGAGCTTCTTGCAGACCTCGAAGCCGCTGAGCTTCGGCATCATGACGTCGAGCAAGATCAGGTCGGGCTGGAACGAGGCGACCTTGTCGAGTGTGTCCTTGCCGTCGACGGCGATGCCGATCTCGCAGTCGCGTTCGGCCAAGAAGGCTTCGAGCAACTCGACGTTCACGGCGTTGTCGTCGGCGATGAGAATGCGACTACGGGCGGCGACTTCGGTCATAAAGGTCAACTTGGTTTGCGAGATACAAAACACGCGGGGACGAGCCCCGCGGCTAAATGGAAAACGGATTAGGACGCCGTGGCGGTGAGCTTGGCGGCCGGCACCGGGAACGATTCGCCCATCGTCGCGGCTTCGCTCCGAATGCGAGTCGTCAGGGCTTCGTCGTCCGGCGTCTTCAAAATCTGCACGATCCAGCCGCCGATCTTGCGCATCTCGTCGACGCCCATGCCGCGCGTCGTCAGCGCGGGCGTACCGAGGCGGATGCCCGACGGGTCGAGCGGCTTGCGTTGATCGTACGGGATCATGTTCTTGTTGGCTGTGATGTTGGCGCGTCCCAGGGCCGCTTCGGCAATCTTGCCGGTCGCGCCAACGCTGGTGACGTCGACCAACATGAGGTGATTGTCGGTCCCACCGCTCGCCAACTTCAAGCCGCCGGCCATCAGCACCTCGGCCAGCGCCTTGGCGTTCGCGATCACCTGCTTGCCGTACTCCTTGAAGTCGGGGCGCAGGGCTTCGCCGAAACAGACCGCCTTACCGGCGATCACATGCATCAGCGGACCCCCTTGGATGCCGGGGAACACCGTCCGATCGACGTCCTTCGCGTACTCCGCCTTGCACATGGTGATGCCGCCGCGCGGGCCGCGGAGAGTTTTGTGCGTCGTC
>CAMCTH010000056.1 GCA_945877965.1 Planctomicrobium piriforme
ACGATGCTGGACCGACAGGTGGGCGAAGTGCTTGCGCTGCTGAAGGAAATCGGCCTCGACGACAAGACGTTGGTCTGCTTCAGCGGCGACAACGGCGGTGCCGATTACTTCGTAACGTCCGAACATCCGCGCGGCGTCCATTCGGCGAATAAGCATCCGCAGACCGGCGTCGAGTTCCGCGGCAAGAAAGGAGTCTTGTACGAGGGGGGCCTGCGCGTCCCCTTTGTCGCCCGCTGGCCCGGCAAGATCGCCCCGGGCGGCACGACCGATCTGCTCGCGTACTTCCCGGACATTCTGCCGACGATCGCCGACGTCACCGGCGCAACGGCGCCAAGCGAGATCGACGGAGTCTCCCTTCTGCCGACGTTGATCGGCGAGAAAGTCGCTGTAAAGTCGCAAACGAAACACGAATATCTCTATTGGGAGATGAACGGGTGGACGGCGATTCGCCAAGGAGACTGGCGAGCCGTCAAGCCGGACAAAAGAGAAACGTGGGAACTGTATAACGTCGCGTCGGACCCGAGCGAATCGAAAGACCTCGCGACGTCGGAGCCGACCATACTGGCCCGCCTCAGCGCGCTAGCCGCCGCCGCACATCAACCGGTTCGCGAAGGCACGTTCGCCGACACGGCTCTTCACGAACGCGACCGCCGCTCAAAATATGGCAAGCATGACGATCCCAGCTACATTGCTACTCCCAGCGGGGCCTTCAAGAAGAGAAAGGTGGAGAACAAGTAGTCTATCCCATGACACACTTCTTTCTTCGGCCGGTGCTATGGTTGAGCGCGCTTTGCGTGTTCGGTAGTGCATCCCAAGCCGCCACGCCGCGGCCCAATATCCTCTTTATTGCCATCGACGACCAGAACGACTGGATCGGCCATCTCGGCGGTCATCCGCTGGCGAAGACGCCGAACCTCGATAAGCTCGCCGCGCGCGGCACGACTTTTCTTAACGCGCACTGCAATGCGCCGCTCTGCAACCCTTCGCGTACCAGCCTCATGCTGGGACTGCGACCTACCACAACCGGCATCTACGGCTTGTCGCCGTGGTTTCGTACCTTGCCGCAGTGGAAGGATCGCGTGGCGCTGCCGCAGCACTTTGCCAATCACGGCTACCGCACGGCCGCGACGGGCAAGATCTATCACGGCGGCAACGGCGGTGGCGGCAAAGGAAAAGCGAAGGCCCAGTCCGAAAGCTTACCGGAGTTTCAAGTTACCGCACCCTACGGCGGCGTCGGCACCAAACCGCCGCAGAAACTCATCGGCGAAACCCCGGTGGGCAACAACCCGCTGATGGACTGGGGTGTGTGGCCGCTCGACAACGACGACACCGGCAAGGGCGACTATCAGGTCGCGAGCTGGAGCGTCGAGCAGATCAAGTCAGCGCCGAAAGATCAGCCGTTCTTTCTCGCCGCCGGGTTCTTCTTGCCGCACGTCCCGTGTTACGCCACGCAGAAGTGGTTCGATCTTTATCCCGATGACGATACCGTGCTGCCGCCGGTGAAAGCCGGCGACCGCACCGATACGCCGCGTTTCTCCTGGTACCTACACTGGAGTTTGCCCGAGCCGCGGCTGATGTGGGTGAAAGAAAACAACCAGTGGCGCAATCTCGTGCGCTCTTATCTCGCCTGCACCAGCTTCGTGGATGCGCAGGTCGGCCGCTTGCTCGCCGCGCTCGATGAAGCCGGACTGGCGGAGAACACCATCGTTGTGCTGTGGGGCGATCATGGCTGGCACCTGGGCGAAAAGGAAATCACCGGCAAAAACACGTTGTGGGATCGCGGCACCAAAGTTCCTCTCATCTTCGCCGGCCCCGGCGTGACGAAAGGGGGACGCAGCACTCAGCCTGCCGAGCTACTCGACATCTATCCCACGCTCATCGAACTCGCGGCCCTCACGCCGCGCACGGACCTGGAAGGTATCAGCCTCGTCCCTCAGCTCAAGAACGCCGCCGCAAAACGCGAGCGTCCCGCCGTCACGTCGCACAATCAAGGCAATCACGGCATTCGCAGCGAGCAATGGCGCTACATTCACTATGCCGACGGCAGCGAAGAGCTGTACGACATGCGGGCGGACCCAAACGAGTGGACCAATCTCGCGGGAAAGCCGGAGCACGCCGCGGTTATCGCCGAGCACAAGAAATGGCTACCGAAAGTGGATCTCCCCCCTGCGCCGAACAGCGCCAACCGCGTGCTGACGTACGACAAGGCGACCGACGAAGCC
Organism: Planctomicrobium piriforme; assembly: GCA_945877965.1. Lineage (GTDB taxonomy): Bacteria > Planctomycetota > Planctomycetia > Pirellulales > PNKZ01 > CAMCTH01. The sequence continues at coordinate 2,223 of CAMCTH010000056.1, forward strand.
GTGTGGGAGGGAAAAACCGTGAAACGCACCGACCCCATCCCTGATTAAACCGTCGTGCCAATTACCAACGAAAACTTGGACACTTTAATGCGAATCATCCAGAGCCGCAGTTCTCTCGACCTTTCTGGCAGATAAGGAAAAGTTATGTCACTCAGCAATCAGCCGCCGACCAATGAGACCTGCCGGCATTCAGACAGCCGCAGCAATAAGCTCGGCATCCACCGTCGCACCGCCTTGCAGCAGCTGAGCGGAATCGGCGCGGCGGTCCTAGGGACTCAGATGCAGAGCCTTTTCGCAGCCGAGCCGGTCATGACGACCGGTCTGGGTTTGGTCGCCTACGACTGCGCGATCCGTCGCAAGTGGCTGCAGCAACGTGATGCGAAATTCGATCTGTTTGAACCGCTGACGTTTCTCAAGCACTGCCGGGATATCGGAGCGGGCGGCATGCAGGCGTCGCTGGGAGTGTTGGACGCCGAGCAAGTTCGCGGTCTGCGCGACTATGCCGAGCAGCACGGGCTGTTCATCGACGGCATCGTCTTCCCGCCGAAGGACGACACGGATACGTCTCGATTTGAAGCCGAGATTCGCACGGCTGCCGAAGTCGGCGCGTTGGCCGTCCGCACGGTCGTGATGCCGGGCCGACGCTACGAGCAATTCAAGTCGTCGAACGAGGTTCAAGAATCACGCGAGCGGGCTCGGAAGATGCTCGAATTGGCGCGGCCGATCGTTGAGAAGCACCGCGTGCGCTTCGCCGTCGAAAACCATAAATGCGAACGGCTCGACGAGCGGTTGGCCCTCTATAAGCACCTGAATTGCGACTGGATCGGTGCCTGCGTCGATACGGGCAACAGCTTCGCGTTGCTCGACGATCCCTACGAAGTCGTCGAGGCCCTCGCGCCCTATGCCTTTACGGTTCATCTCAAAGATCAGGCGGTGCTGGAGTATGACGAAGGCTTCTTGCTGGCCGACATTCCGTTGGGCCAAGGCTGCTTCGATTTGCGGCGGATGGTCGATGCTTTGCGCCGGGCCCAGCCCAAGCTGCGGTTCAATCTCGAACTGATTACCCGCGATCCGCTCAAGGTCACGTGCCTCACCGAAAAGTTTTGGGCCGTCTTTCCCAGCGTGATCGGCCGCGACCTGGCACGCACGCTGCGGATCGTTCGCGAGCACCCGGCCGACAACTTGCAGTACCTCGCCAAACTTTCACTCGAAGAACAAGTCGCCCTGGAAGAGTCGAACGTCCTGGCGAGCCTCAGTTATGCCCACGAGAAACTCGGCTTCTAAGCAAAGGTTCCCGCCATGCCAATCATGAAGCATCCGCGACGGCGATTCTTGCGGATTGCGGCCGCCGCAGGCCTCGGGGCGCTTGCCGGCAAACAAACCGCGACGTCATCGGCTCGCGAACTTCGCGGCGCTACAGCCGATCGTCTCCGGATCGGCGTCGTCGGCACCGGATTGCGCGGGAAGTATCTGATCGGCAATCTCCCCGAGTCGGCGACGGTCGCGGCGATCTGCGACTGCTCGAAGTCGCGGGTCACGAACACGCTCACGCCGCAAGGAGAGTTCGCGTCGGTGTTGGCCCGTTTTCGCGAACAAGACGCAGAGCGGTGTTCCGTATATTCCGACTATCGCCGAATGTTCGAACGGGAAAAACTCGACGCGGTCATCGTTGCCGTGCCCGACCATCATCACGTGCCGGCGGCCTTGCACGCCCTGGCCGCCGGGCTCGACGTCTACTTGGAGAAGCCGCTAACCGTCTCCATCGGCGAGGGGCGATTGCTGGTCGAGGCCGTTCGCAAAACCGGTCGCGTGCTGCAAGTCGGCAGTCAACAACGAACGATGGAAATGAATCGCCTCGGCTGCGAGTTCGTCCGCAACGGCGGCCTCGGCAAAATCTTGCGGGTCGAATTACCGAACTATCCCGGCCCCTTACTGATGTCGGCGGCCGACGGTTTCTCCGAAGAGCCGGCAGACGACGTCGATTGGAACCTGTTTTGCGGGTCGACGCCGCTACGTCCGCACAATCGCCGGCTCTGGGTTAAAGACGAATTCAAAGTCGGCGACCTGCTCTGGCGCGGGTGGGACCTGTTCCGCGACTACTCCGGGCACATGATGACCAACTGGGGGGCCCACTCGGTCGACATGGTGCAATACGCCTTGGGACGCGACGACTCGGGCCCCGTATCGATTGCGGTCGAGTCGCCGCAACCGCTCGACACCGTCACAGCGGCGTGGAAAAGCAAAACTCTGCTGCCGACGAGCAGCGCAGAATCGCGATTTCGCCCGGTGACGATGCGCTACGCCGACGGGGTCGAACTACGCTTCGTCCATGGGCCGGAGTTCATCTTGTTCCACGGCGAGAAGGGGCGACTGAAGATGCGGCGGAACTTCTTCGAGACCGATCCTCCTGAGCTGTTCACCGAGCGCCCCGATCCCGCCGTCGTCACCAAGTGGAGCGGCGGTGGACACGTCGCTCGCCCGCACTTACAAAATTGGCTCGATTGCATTCGGACCCGCGGAACGCCGAACGCCCCGGTCGAAACGGGACATCGGACGGTCACGGTCTGCCATTTGGCGAATCTCGCGAGAGAACTGAATCGCCCTTTGACCTGGGACCCGAAACAAGAGCGATTCGTCGCCGACCCCGAAGCCGACGCTCTGCTAGATCGACCACGACGCAAAGGCTTTGAACTACCGAGCGACTGAAAAGCGGCGATTCTACGCGCGAGAAGATCGCGCCGAGCATCTCCGCGATGAAATGACCATTCGATCACCCCTGCTGAAGGAGCATCCGAGTATGACGGGATTAAAGTTGTTCGATCTAACCGGTCGCGTTGCGGTCATCACGGGAGGATCGAAAGGACTGGGGCTCTCGATGGCCTCAGGCCTGGCGTCGGCCGGTGCGAATATCGTGATCGTCAGTCGCCATCAGTCCGAGGCCGCCGCCGTCGCCGAGCAACTTGCAACTCAGTTCGGTCGTCGCGCGATCGGCGTGCAGGCGGACGTCGCGGTCGAAGCCGACACCACGGCTCTGGCGGAGCGCGTGATGAACGAGTTCGGCCGCGTTGATATCTTGATCAATAACGCGGGCATTAATGTCCGCGGTTCGATCGACGCGCTGACGCTTGATCAGTTCCGTCAAGTGCAGCAGGTCAACGTCGAAGGGGTCTGGCTGGCCTGTAAGGCACTGATCCCCCACATGAAGAAGTCCAAATCCGGGCGGATCATCAATCTTTCCAGTGCACTCGGCGTGGTCGGCATGCCCGATCGCACTCCGTACTGCACCAGCAAAGGGGCGGTCGTACAGTTGACTCGGGCGCTGGCCGCCGAGTTGGCACCGCACAGCATCACGGTGAATGCGATTCTGCCCGGACCGTTTCTCACCGAGATGAACGTTCCGGTGAAAGATGATCCACAATTCAAGCAATTCATCCTCGGCGCGACTTCGCTCGGACGTTGGGGTGAGCTGCACGAAATCCAAGGAGCGGCGCTTTATCTGGCCTCTGACGCTTCGAGCTATACCACCGGCAGTTTGCTGGCCGTCGATGGGGGATGGACCGCGCGATAAACAACAACCCGCGTTCGACGATCCAGCACTTTGGCAACGGGCTGCGTCGATCGTGACGAACCAACCTGCGCGGCGTGAGCGAAACCTGTCGGATTCTCGGCTGACCAACTTCGATTGTCGACGGTATTCGGCGTGAAGAACTGGGATCTCTCTGGAAATGGCACTCGGTTGTTCAGGCTGATACAGTAATCAGCAACCACGAAGTTGTACGCAACGCACACTCGTGGATTAATCTCTCAACCGGAAGCTCGTATGAACCGGACGCCTCGGCTTACCATCGCCGTGTTCTTGGCGGTAGCGGTCACCGGCGACCTCGTCGTTGCCGCCACGATTCGCGTGCCCGAGGACTACAAGACGATTCAGGCTGCCGTAGACCAAGCCTCGGCAGGCGACACGGTACTCGTTGCAGCGGGAATCTATCGCGAGCGGATTCGGTTGCGTGAAGATCTTACGCTCCGGAGTGCCGGCAACGAAGCCCGCGGAAAACTCGGCTTGAAGAGGGCCGAGGATACGATCCTTGACGGCGGCGGCCAGGAAGGCGACGGTCCCGGCGTGATGATGGCCGAAGGATCTACCCTCGATGGTTTGACCGTGACCAACGTCGGCCTGTACGACGAAGTTGCGTGGAACAAGCACCATGCCACGCAGGGAAACGAACAGCCGCACGAGCACATCGGCCAACCGGGCACGGCCGGGGTGAGCGTGCTCGGCGTGAATTGCACGATTCGTCACAACATCGTCCATCATATCGGATACACGGGAATCGCCATCCAGGGCGTTGCCGAACGATCCTGCACGCCGCTCGTCCAGCGCAATGTTTGCTATCGAAACATGGGGGGCGGCATCGGTTCGATGCGCGGCTCGACGGCAATCATCGACGGCAATCTCTGTTTTCAGAATTTTTACGCGGGTATCGGCCACGAAGGGGCCGATCCTCTGGTCATCAACAATGAATGTTACGAGAACATTCGCGCCGGCATCGGCATCAGCGAAGGGGCCAAGCCCGTCGTTCGCGGCAACAAGTGCTATCGTAATCGCCGCGCCGGAATCGGCGTTCGCACGGATTCGTCCACCGCGCCGGTGATCGAAGACAACGACTGCTATCGCAACGACATGGCGGGAATCGGCTGCGAGGAGCACTCTGCGCCTCTCATTCGCGCCAACCGTTGCTTTGAGAATGCCCTGGCCGGCATCGGGTGTCGCGACGGAGCCCGACCGATCATCGCTGGGAACAAATGCTACCGAAACCGCGCCGCCGGGATCGGCAGCGAAGGCAAGGCTCGGCCGCTGATCGCCGACAACGAGTGCTTTGAGAACGAAGCGGCCGGAATCGGTCAGCGCGGCGATGCCGTAACGACGCTCGTCGGCAACTACCTCCATCATAACAAGGCAAGCGGGATCGGCTTCGACGAGTGCGAAGCGGGCCGCTCGCAGGTCGTCCGCAACCGAGTCGTTGACAACGAGAAAGTCGCCGTCGGAATCCACGCCGGGTGGAACGTGCAACTGCTCGACAATGAACTTTCGCGTCCCGAGGGTTTGCCGCCGATCGTGATGGTCTTCCAGAGGGCGGAGGCGACGTTTTCCGGCAATCGCTTCCGAGGCAGCGGCGTGGCCGCCATCCGAACCGAGGGGAAAGTTCGAGTCATGAACAATCGCTTCGAGTGCGAATCGCTTCGCACCGGCGGGCCGCCGCAGTTTGCCGTCTGGGGTCTGCCCGGCTCGGACATCACTTTTAACAACAACTTCGTCAAAAGCTGGCGACATGCGCTCGTGGCCGACAAGACGACCGTCACCGCCTCGAACAACCATGTGGAGAATTACGGATCGATTGCCATCAAGATCGACCAACCGACGGACAAACCGATCGCCTTCGGCAATCGTTTCTTTAGCGAACACGACCGTACAGGCGTCGTTGTGACCGGCGGTGAAGCCATCCTCTCCGACAACCGCATAGAAGCTCCCGAAAAATCAACGGTGGGCAAACCAAGCCGGCCGTGAACACCCTTTTCAAGCAGGCGCTTTCCGATGAAAACCGCGGCCTCGCTCTTTCTAGCACTCTTGCTCGTCAGTGCCGCTGATGCGACCGAATATTTCGTCTCTCCGCGCGGCAACGATGCCGCCGCCGGCTCCACGGCCTCGGCGGCGCTGGCCACCGTCGGCAAGGGCGTTTCGTTGCTCAAGGCCGGCGACACGCTGACTATCCTGCCGGGCGAGTATCCTGAATCGGTCGAGGTGCGGAAGCTCACGGGGACGAAGGACGCGCCGATCACGATTCGCGCGCAGCGACCGGGCACGGTGCTGCTGCGCGGAGATCTTGAAGTCGTCGGCTGGGAGGCGACGGGAACTGCCGGGGTGTTTGCGGCGACTTTCGAGGGGACTGCGCAGGGCGTGGCCGACCCGCGCACGCTGACGCCTTACGAACCTGCCGCGTCGGCGTCTGAAATTGCGTCGAAGCCCGGTGCTTTTTTTCACGACGCCGAATCTAACAGGCTACTGGTGCGGACACGGGATGGACGCGCACCCACGGTGCTCCTGGTTTCCATCACGAACGGCAACGGACTGACGCTGGAGAACTGCGCCCACATCGCTGTGGAAGGACTGACCTTCACCGGCTACCAGCATGCGGACACCTCGGTGCTGTTCGGCTCGCGCACGCGCTGGGGCGTGCTCGTGGGCAAGAGCGAATTCATCACGCTGCGCCGTTGCACGGCCTATCTGAACAGCGGCGGCCTGTGTTTCACGACCGGCACGGCGAACTCGGTAATCGAGGAATGTTTCGTCTTCGGCAATGCCTCACGCACGATCGGCATCTCCAATCAAATTCTCGGTTGGGGTGCGAAGGATTGCATTTTTCGGCGCAATCGCATCGAGGGCTTCAATGGGGCCGGCAGCCAGGATCAGATCACGTTTTATAGCAACGCCGGACACGCGAACCTGTTGGAAAACAACACGGCCATCCGCGCGAGCTTCATGGACAAGGGGGAGGCCGACAACGTGCGCGTGGCGGGAAACATCACCACGGGACCGAGTCCGCAGTTTTACCGACCGGAGGATGCGTCGAACCTGCGCGTTCTATACACCAACCCGGCGAAGCTGGCCGCGCAATTCGCCGATCCGGTCAACGGCGACTTCCGCCTGCTGCCGGAGTCGCCGCAGCGCGGTAAAGGGTTGAACGGCGCGGACCCCGGTCCCAATCCCTTCCGCGAGGAAGTCCTCTTCGTCGCGCCGGAGGGGGATGATAGCGCGCCCGGCCTCTCCCCCACGAAGCCTTGGAAATCGCTGAAGCATGCCGCCGCCGCAGCTAAGCCCGGCGACACGATTTACCTCCTGCCGGGCGTCTATGCCGAAGCGCTCCAGCCCGCCCGTTCCGGCACGGCGGAGAAACCGATTCGATTCGTCCGCTATGCCGACGGTCGCGTGATTCTCGACGGCAAAGGCATGCTGCCGGTCGGCGTCGATCTGAGCGAACGCTCGCACATCGAGGTCGAGGGGCTCGTCGTGCGGAACTTCGCGCAGCAGGGCGTGAAGGCGACGGATGGCGCGGGAATCACACTCTTGCATCTCACGATCGGCGGCAGCGGCGGCGACGGCCTGAGCGCGAACAAGGTGAGCGAGCTGACCTTGCGGCATTGCTTCCTCGACCGCAGCGCCGGCTCGGCGGTGCGGTTGGAGCAATGCGACGATGCCGCGCTGATGGGCAATCTTTTCGGCGACGGCACGGGACCACGTCTGGTATCCGATGCACCATCGCTCGCGACGTTGTGGTCGGATCGCAATCACTTCACGCCCACTGCCACGGGGCCGCTCGTCGCCGCCGGCGATCAAACGTACGCTAGGCTCGCCGACTGGCAGAAAACCGGCCTGGACATGCATAGCCTTAATGCGGAACCGGGCTTCGAAGACCGAGAGACGACGGACGACGGAGTTTTGCTCCGTGCCGATTCGCCGCTCGTCGGGCGCGGCCCGCTCGCGGCGGTCATCGGTCCGTTTCGTCGTCTGATTTCGGAGCAGCCCGTGCCGGTGGAGCAACCGCACTTGCACAGCGCCACGCCCACCACCGCGAATCTCGAATGCCGCACCCCCTCGGCACCCGTTGAGATCACGATGGAGTGGGGAGACACGCCCGCACTCGGACAAAAACGTACCACCCTCGCCGGCATCGACCACTCGTTCAGCCTCACCGGCTTGAAACCCGGTGCCACTTATAACGCACGCTTCACCACGGCCGTGCGTGAGACTCGCACCGTCTTTGCTACGGATCGCGATTCGCTCCAAGCTGCCGGCGATGTCGCGCAGGCTGAGACGATTAGCTTCACTACGCCTGCGTCCGCCGCTCCGCCGCGCACCTTCCACGTCGCGACGGATGGCGATGACTCCCGCGATGGGTTGGCTCGAGACCGTGCGTGGCGCACGATCAACCACGCCGCCGAGCATGCCGTCGCCGGCGACACCGTGCTCGTCCACACGGGCACTTATGAGGAAACCATCACCGTGCGTGGGACCGGCGCGGCGGACGCGCCGCTCACTTTCCGCACCGCGCCGGGCGCCGTCGTCTGGCTCACCGGCAGCGACCGCCTGCGCTCCACCGCGTTTGTCATCAAAGAGAAAAGCCACGTCGTGCTCGACGGCTTTCGCTTCCGTGATTTTCTGTCTGAGGAATCGAGCCGCAAGAGCGTCGTCGTCATCCTCGGCGGCTCGCACAACACCGTGCGGCGCTGCTTCTATGACGGGCGCGTGCTCAGCGGCTACATGAATGTGTTCCTCGGCATGAGCGACAGCCCTGACGCCCTCGTCGAGAACTGCGTCATGATTCTCGGCATGGGCGAAGGCATGTCCCTCCACACTTGCCCGCGCTCCGTGGTGCGCCACTGCGTCTTTTACAACAACAACATCCGCGCCCTCTCCGTCATGACCGACACCACCGGCGCGTTGTACGATCCCGTCACCGTCACGCACAATTTGTTCTGCGCCGTCATCCCGGCCAAAGGCAGCGCCGCCTTCATTCGCGCGCGGCAGTTGCGCACTCTCGTCTCCGACGACAACGTGTACTTCGATCGATTCTCGGAAGACAAGCGTTCCATCATCGAAACCATGTTCATCGGCGACAAGAAAGTCGGTCAGCCGAAGCCCGGCTCTTACGACGGCCAGGACTTCACCCTCGCCGCGATTCGCACCGAGACGGGGAATGAAATGCATTCCCGCTTCGGCAATCCCGGCATCGCCGTCGTGAAGCAACTTTCTCCCCGATACAATAAAGCGACACCCGACAGCAATGAACGGACGTGGCAGGCCCAGTGGATGGCCAACGAGTTACATCAGACTCGCCGAGAGGTCCAGCCGCTCGACTTCGCGGACTTCATCGCCGCGCCCGATAATCCGCTGGCGAACGGGGCCGACGGCAAACCGATCGGCCTCGACCCGGCCGCGTTCGTTCGCGACTAGACGCTGGCCGCGACGCTCAACTTGGCCTGAGTCCACGAGGACCGAACCCACACAATAAGACCCAAGACTATGAAATCGTTAATACCCATACTCTTGTTGTGCAGTCTCGCTGCTTACGCCGATGCCGCGGACGCGAGGAAGCCCGACGTTGTTTTCATGATCGCCGACGACCTCGGCTGGGCGGACGTCGATTTTCACGGCGGCAATGCCCCGACGCCCCATCTCGACCGACTTCGGCGCGAGGGAGTCGAACTGATGCAGCACTACGTCGCGCCGGTGTGTAGTCCCACCCGCGCAGGACTGTTGACCGGTCGCTGCTGGAGCCGATTCGGCGTGACGACGCCGGTGAACAATCGCGCGCTGCCGTGGGACACGGTCACGCTTCCCCGTGCGCTGAAAGCCGTGGGCTACGACACCTGTCTCACAGGCAAATGGCATCTCGGTTCGCTGCCCGAGCAAGGGCCGAATCATTTCGGCTTCGATCATTCCTATGGCTCGCTCGCAGGCGGCGTGAGTCCGTGGAATCATCGCTACAAGCAGGGGCCGTTTACCGTCACTTGGCATCGAAACGAAAAGCTGATCGAGGAGGAAGGTCACGTCACCGACCTCATTGCGGCCGAGGCCGTGCGGTGGATCGAATCGCGCGGCGAGAAGCCTTTTTTCCTCTACGTGCCGTTCACGGCGGTGCATCTGCCGCTTAAAGAACCCGCGGAATGGCTTGCCCGCGTGCCGGTCGGAATCAGCGGCGATGTGGCGCGCCACTATGCGGCATCCGTGATGCATCTCGACGCTGCCGTGAGTCGCATTCTGGCCGCGCTCGGCAAGAAAGGGCGTCGCGAGAACACGATCGTCGTCTTCACCAGCGACAACGGCGGCAGCACGGCGGAGAACAACGACCTGAAGTATCCCGACGACCATTGCCCGAACGGCAAGCTCACCGGCAATAACCTGCCGTTGCGCGGGCAGAAAGGGAGCGTGTACGAAGGGGGGACCCGCGTGCCGACGCTGCTCTCGTGGCCTGCCCAACTGAAGCCCGGCAAGTTCAACGGCGTTGCGCAGATCATTGACTGGATGCCCACGCTCTGCGCAGTCACCGGAGCGACCCCGACGCAGGATCTGAAATGGGACGGCCTCAACCTCTGGCCGCAACTCAGCGGCGCAGAGCCGGTGCAGCCGCGCGCCATTTACACCGCAGGCCCCGGCTTCAACGCCCGCGCCGTGCGCGACGGCGATTGGAAACTCATCGTCTCACATAAAGGTCCGGTGAAGAAGGACGTTGCCTCTACGAGCGAAACCAGTGAACTCTTCGATCTTGCCGCCGACCCAAATGAAACCACCGACCTTGCCGCGAAGATGCCGGGCAAAGTCGCCGCGTTACGCACCCTTTTTGACAAGCTCGCTCAGGCAGATCGAGACGCGCTACCGACGGACTAAGTACGTCGAGCCGAAACCACGGATTAACTGCGTGCTGCCGCCGGCCGTGTTACTTACTTCCGGTTTTGTCTCTTGGCTCTACCCCTTCTCTCGCCGCACTCGCGACTTCGTAGAGTACTTGCATGCGCACATCCATCATGAGAAGGACTGCTCGGGTGCTCGGCTTGTTTCTGCTGATGACGTGTCTAGATCGATGCTTACACGACTTCGTGCTCATCTGCGGGGAAGGGGTTCAAGCGCAGGAGAAAGCGGCAACGGACGATCATGCGGAGATCGTGTTAGTCACCGACGGCATGAGTCTGGCGCCGATCATCCTGCCGACGGACTCGACGTTGTTTACCAAGATCGCCGCTGCCGATTTGGCCGAGTACCTCGGTAAGGTCGGCGGTGCAAAGCCCACGATTTTGGAAGGACTGCCGAGCCCTGTGCCCGAGCATGCAATCTGGGTCGGCTTCCAGCCGGTGCTCAAAGAGTTGTTCCCGGACACCGACTTTGATTTCAAGCACCCGGAAGAGATTCTGCTCCGGTGCGACGGGAAGCATCTCGTCATCGTCGGCCGCGATGTTTGGGACCCACTCACGAATAAGATGAAGATCTTGGGCGGCAAGACGGAAGAGGAAAGGAAAAACTATCT
>CAMCTH010000057.1 GCA_945877965.1 Planctomicrobium piriforme
GGCCATCTGCGATCCTTCACTTCGTTAGGGGCGTTGTTTCCATTCGGCAACGGCGTCGATCAATTCGTCGACGATTTTCTCGGGCAGCTTCGTTTGCAAGGCTTCGACGAGCGGCAATGCCGACTTCGGCAGTTCGGGAATGAGGCGGATGATCCAAGTAACCATGTAGCCCCGCGCGCCGGCGGCGTGCTTTTCAATCGCCGCGACGACACTGGTCGCCGCGGCCGGATGCTCCATCTTGACCATAGTCCGCAGCAGATCGCCGAGTTCGTACGCATCTTTTCCTTTGCCGAAGCGTTCGTCGAACTCGGCGTTGAGCAGCGCGATTGCGCCGGCGTGACCGGGACGGGCGAGCATCTGCACGACGTCGGTCAGGCCGGCCTTCACGGCGACGTCGAGCCAACGCGGATCAAGCGACGCCGCAAGCGGACGCGTTCGGCCGCCGTCGGCATGCCAAGATGCATCATACAGCGAAGCGAAGCGATAGCCGCCGGCGTCGCGAATGGCTCCGGCGATGGCAACCCGTTTGAGAGCACCCGCGTTCTTTTTCTTCTTCACATCGCCGGTCGCTTCGAGATACGGACTAAAGATGCGGAAGACGTTATCGGCATCGCGGGAGCGAACGGCGGCGACGAACGCGGCGGCGAGTTCTTCCTCCTCCAGATCGGCATGGGCGTCGACGAGCACCGACTGCGCGGTCGCCGATCCGGTTGCCATAATTGAGATCAACCGCTGTTCGACGTCTTTGCCCCCCGGTTCGCTTTTCACGTCGGCGAGATGCGATCGCGCGGCGAAGAGATTGATCAGCAACTTGCCGGTCGCCAGATCGTCGCGGCCGCGCAGGCATTCCAAGAGCAGCAGCAACCGCTCGGCGAGCTTGGCTTGTTTCGCTTTGTCGTCTTCATCAACGAGTTTGTTCCATTGCGACTCGGTTTCTTCGAGCGTGAACGCAAGGACCTGCGGAAGCCGCGAGTTGCGGACCGGCTCGACCGCCAGCTTGAGATCGTTCCCGAGCACCGCCGTCCGCAGCGACGCCACCGCATCCGGAGTCGGCAATTTAGCCAATGCTTGGAACGCGGCGGTCCGGACGTCGGCGGCGCGCGCCTTCGCTTGCTCCAAAAGAAACGTCAGGTCGGTCGCGTCGTCGCCCAAACAGCCGATCGCCGCGACCTTCATCTCCTTCGAACCTTCTTCCAAGGCTTTGAGCACCAACTCGCGCGTTCCCGGCGGGTCGAGTTGATTCAACAGCAGCAAACGCCGCACCTGACCGCCTCGGCCGGCGACGTCGAACTTCTCGCGCAGCTCGGGAACGATCGCTCGGCCGTACAACGGCAGCACCCGCTCGGCAATCATGTCGGCAATCTCGGGATAGGGATCGTCGATGGCTGCCAAGGCGGGGCCGACGAGTCGCAGGTCTTGGAACAGCCCGCGCTCGCAGGCTTCTTTGACCGTCTCGACGCGGCCCGAGCCGGTCGTAGTGAGCGATTCGAGCAGCGGCTTCAAGACGCGGGCCGAGTTGCGTGTTCGTTGCGTGCCGAGATCGACTGACTCAATCGGCGACAGCTCGCCCGGCACGTCGGTCTCGCCTTGCGTGTAGAGGACCGCATTGACCAACGTGCTGACTTCGAGCAGCGCCTCGGCCGATGTCCGCTCTTCGCTTTCCAACAACTTATTGACGCCCTGCGCGACCTTCGCGAAGACCGGGGCTTGCTTCCCCGCTTGCTCTAAGCCGGGCACCAACTTCTTCAAGCGAAACTCGCCGGGGGCCACGGCGCTGCCGGCGATCGAGAGTCGACGAATTTCGCCATGGACTTGTTTTAAGAGCGTGATACTCATCGCCGCAATTTCTCCGCGTGCTGCGAACGTCGGCCGAGTTGTGAAGGTTTAGAACGTGAGTCGAACGATTCCTTGCCGCGTGACGATGCTCAACGGCTTGATGCGCAACAGGCCCGAGTCGAGATCGTGATGAAAGCGGGCAACCAACGTTTGCTCGTGCAACGTCTCTTGCGGCAGCAGCGAGAGCAATCGGCAACTCGGCGGTTCTTCGGAGAGGCCCGACTCGGTCATCGCCAAGCGTTGCCCTTTCGCGTCGACCGCGACAAACACGTCGCCGACGCGCCCCAACTGCTTGAAGTTCAAAGCGTAGATCGGCCGTTTGTCGGCCAGCGGGCCTTTGAGATGCGTCTTCACTTCCTTCGCCGCCGCCGCGAAATCGGCGCAACCGAAGCTGCGAATCTTCTCCAAGTCGGCGGGAACGAGTTGCCGCATCGTCATCGCCTCCCAGCGGATGCGCGGGTTCACGCCGCCGGGATAGATGCACAATTCCGGGATCTGCGCGACTTGAAAAAAGCTGTCGTCGCTCTTGATGAACTTCACCGCTTTGTAGGGCCGAAACGTTTGCGTGATCTGAATCCGGCCGTTGCCCAGATTGATCCAGACGCCCGTGTCGACGAACTCGCGCCGGGCGGCATCATCGTGGGTATGGAACGACAGTTGGATCAGCTCGACGTCGGTCTGCGTCAGTCCTGCGTCTTTCAACTCGCGCAGTTGCCACGCCTGACCGAGCCAGGCGGCGATGCCGGTTTCCGACTCGGGGGCGAGTTCCGGATCGTCGAGCCGGCTTTTCAAATAGGCGCGGCCTTGCTTGACGAGCGACGAGAGCCGACCGAGCAGATCGAGGGCTTCGCTATAAATCGCTTCCCGCCGCAGGGCGGGAAGTTCGTCGCCATCATCGGTTCGAAACAACCGCGTGTAGTTGTGCAGCGCGGCCTGTGCTCCCGGCAGGAATGCGTTCCCCAGTTGCCTCGCTTGCTCCTCGACTTCGTGCGACGACTTGACGTTCATGTTGCCGATGCCGAGCCGCACCAGATCGAGCGTCAACTTTTCGAGCAGGTCGATCCCCGCTAGTTGCGCCTGAATCTTCTTGGCCAGCGCGCCCTTGTTGACGGTCCGCGGCTTCTCGGACTCTTCTTTCTTCTTCTCCGCCCGCACCGCGACCTTCGCACGCTTTTCGGCGATCGATTCCGGTACAGCCGCGGTGCTGAACGGCTTGCCGAGCACCAGAGCGTAGAGCAGTCCCAACGCGTGCTTGCAGGGGAACTGCCGGCTCGGGCAACTGCAACGATAGACGGGCGATTGCTCGACCGTGAAATCGACGGAGCACTCGTAAGGCTCTTTGCCGCTCCCTTGGCATTGGCCGAACAGCAGCGTCTTGTCGTCCGACTGATGCAGGGCGACAAACTTATTCTTTATCGCCAAGCCCCGGCCGTTCTTCGCCGCCTCGGCATTCGGAGCGGCCGCTTCCACAAACGGTTCGTCGATCGCGATCATGACCGAGCCGTCTCCTGACTGATCGTCGGTAGTCGCCTCATCCCCACAACTTGACCAAAAGCGTACCCGCCGCCCGGGGGTGAATCAATCAATTGCAATTAAAGGAAAAATGAGCCGCTCCAAAATCGGAACATTAGGGTGAAAGCGACATGCAACGCGGCGATGACGGCGTTTGCAATTCTCGATGTCGGCCGCGTCGTAGCCATCCGAACGAAACTGAACGGCCCGCTGTACAATCACACGCTCTCAGCTCGCCGACTCATCGGCGATTCCTTGGCTCAACACCACGAACGCATAAGGCTCCGCGATGGCTCGTGATCGGCAAACGGCAGGACTCTGTTCGCGCTGCAATCGGGGAACCGTCAACTGCCTTTACAACTACTTCGTGAAAGACGCACGGACGATCTACTCCTGGGAGCATCGTTGCGACGATTGCGGTCATCGAGAGACGGAGGCGTTTCGCTCAGACGATCCGGAACTCAACTCCGAGACGGACCCGACCGTCTGCCCTTACTGCAAGCGGCAGGCTGCGGCACAGTAAAATGACGAAATGAAAATCGCCGTCGCCCGACGAGCGGACGACGGCGATCTCACAATGATCTAAACTCACCTTCAGCGCGATCAGCTTGCGACGGCGGCCGCCACGGCATCACCCATTTCGCGGGTGCCGACCTTCTTGGCCTTCGTATCGAGCGGCGTATAGATATCGCCGGTTCGCAGACCGTCGGCGATCACGCGTTGCACCGCTTCGTGAATGGCATTCGCGGCTTTGGCTTGGCCAAAGCTAAACTCGAGCATCATGGCGGCCGACAAAATCTGCGCGAGCGGATTCGCCAGGTTCTTCCCGGCGATGTCGGGAGCCGTGCCGCCGGCCGGTTCATAGACGCCGAACGTCAATTCCCCGCTCGTCGCGCCGAGACTGGCGCTCGGCAGCATGCCGAGCGAGCCGGCCAACGCGGCCGCTTCATCGCTCAAGATATCGCCGAACATGTTTTCGCAGAGCATCACGTCGAACTGCGTCGGCCGCAGCATCAATTGCATCGCGCCGTTGTCGACGAACATGTGTTCGAGTTCGACGTCGGGATATTCCTTACCGACGCGGGTCACGACCTCGCGCCACAAAATTCCGTTCTCGAGCACGTTCGCCTTGTCGATGCTCGTCAGCTTCTTGCGCCGCGAGCGTGCCGCCCGGAAGCCGACGTGTGCGATCCGCTCGATCTCGGGCGTCGTGTAGACCATCGTGTCGATCGCGCGCCGCCGACCGTCGCCGATCTCTTCCGTCAACTTCGGCTGGCCGAAGTACATACCGCCGGTCAACTCGCGGACGACGAGGATGTCGATCCCCTCCCCTTGCCGTTCCGGTTGCAACGGACACGCGTGGGCCAAGTGCTTCGACAACCGCACGGGGCGAAGATTGGCGAACAGACCGAACTCCTTCCGGAGTCGCAACAGCGCAGCCCGCTCGGGACGTTGTTCTTTCGGGATCGTCGGGTCGCGATCCGGCAGTCCGACCGAACCGAACAAGATGGCGTCCGATTTTTTGCACAACGCCAACGTCGCATCGGGAAGCGCGGCTCCCGCGGCATCGATCCCCGCCCAACCGACCGGCGCTTCCGTAATCTGCAGCGACAGGGAAAATTTCTTTTCGGCGACGCGGAGGACCTTGATCGCCTCGCGCATCACTTCCGGGCCGATGCCGTCGCCGGCGAGCGCTGCAATCTGGATCGAGTTGGACATGGGTTCTTTCAGCTCTACTTTCAGCATGTACAAAGCAACGAAAAGTGCATTCTAACGAGCATGCCGCATCATGTCACTTGGCCCCCTTTTTACCGGGCTTCGGCTCGTTTCAGCACGAACGAGAAGTAACGAATGCCAGTCGGTTCGTCGACGATGACGGCGCCTCCCGGTGCGAAGTAGCGTTGCAGGACCTCGAACGGCGGCGGCGGGCGATCGGTGAGGGCCTGATCGAGATCGTGGAACAGCGGGGTCCGTTCGCCGCGGCGATTGATTTGTTCGCGCACTTGTTGATGCTGTACCAACGCATGCACGAAGCGGAGCTCTTCGTCGGGTCGCGTGAACGACAGATAACCGGGCCCGTCGTCGCCGGCGTATCGCTTGGCCTTCGCGGCGATCAACTTGTAATCGAGCGCGCCGGCCAGGCGTTTCGACTCGTCGTCGGCTGCGCCGTAAGCTCGTTGCACGAACGCGCTATGATTGCTGACCAGGACGCAATCGTTCACGGAGCCGATCGCCGATCGGGGCCGCTCGTCGAACGGATTGTTGCGCGGCGCGATCTCAAAATACTTGCGGCCCGCGAAACTACGCGGCGTCGCCTCGCGCTCGCCCAAGTCGACGAGCAGCTTTGCGATCCGTTCGGCCGTCGCGGCGTCTTTCACTTGGAACCCCAACAGATGTCCGCGACTCTCGGGCGTCAGCGGTTGCTCGAGGGCCGTGACAATGCTGACGCGGCCCGTCAGCTTGGCGATGACGTCTTTCTCCAAGTCGAGGCCCTGCTGTTGCACCCGCTCGAAGCCGACGGCGCGGCGAAATGCTCCGTCTCCCTGAAAACTATCAACCAATTTGCGGAGCTCATGGTACGTCCGTTCCACGTCCCACGAGAACGTGCCGTACGAAGTCAGATCATCGAAGACCCACGGCTCGGGCTCGGTCGGCGTCGGCCGCAAGGCCAACAGTTCCAGCGCGCCGGTGCGCGGCGTGTCGAGCAACAGATACGCCTGCGAGATCGTTTCGAACGGGCCGCGCTGAAAAGCAACGCTGCCGCCGAGCGCAGAAAGCCCGTCGAGTCCCAAGGCCGGGAGGATCGCGATCCCGATCTGCGCGGCCCGGTTGCCTTGCATCGACTGACGAATGAGATTGATGGGATCGACGAACCAAAACGCCTGCGCGGCTTCTCCCTCGGCGCGACCGACGAGTCGTTCGAGCGTCGTGAACGAAGCTTGATCGGCCAGCGACTCGCCGCCGGCAGTCCACAATTCGAGCGCACGCTTGGCGGCGTCGCGATGCGTCGTCACGACGAGCCGTCCCGCGCGACGGAGGTAAACCACCTGCCGCGAGCGGCCCGCGCCGGTTCGCCAGATCGTCAGGCGAACGTCGCCGATCGTTTCGTGCTCTTCGATCATGCCGGCCTTTTGCGCGGCCTCGCGTCCGCGCTCGAGCAACAATTCAATCGCGCGATCTTCGGCGCCGGCGGCCAGCATCAACATCGCCGCAGGCTCGGCCCCGTCGATCGGCACGACGGCGAAGCCGAACTCGCTGTTGGGCAATTGCAGCCACTCGGTCAGCGAGAGCCCAAAACGCTCGCGGATCGGTTCGAACGAGCGTTCGACCGCCCCCCACGATTGGTCGAGCAACGGCTTGAGTTGCGGGTCTTCGAGCATCCGTCCGAGCGAGGTTTGCCACCACTTTTCGCGCAACTCCAGAGCCTGCGGAAGATGCAGATAGGCGACCGTGTCGACGGGCAGCAACTGCGCGAACGACGTCGCATCTCGTTTGGCTGCCGCTGGTTCCGCCGCCAGGCTCAGCGAAATGGCCGACGCCGCGACCGCCGCCGCCACAATCGACACGAGCGTCCTAGTCGGCAGTCGACCGGGTCGGACGGCTTTCGGAGGGTACGCCATGTCGATACTATCCCGAAGAAGACCTACGAAGCGAGGACGGCGACCGACGAGCGTGTCGCGTCGCCTGTACGGCAGTATAATAACCGCGGGGTCGACGGGTTCCCAAGTTGGGGTTCGAAAACCGCCGAGTCTCCGTTCTCAAAACATCCTTCCGGCCGACGAACCGTCGATGTCGTACTCACGCACAGTCCGTTGGCTGTCTTACCTCGCGTGCGGCGTCGTTGTTTCAGCACCGGCCGCGACGTTCGGCCAGAGTTCGTCGTCGGGCTCGTTCGGCAATCGGAATCTGGGCGGGGCCTACACCGCGCCGGCCAACAACTTCAACGGCAGCGCCGCCGCGCGCGGCACCGGTGCGGCAGCGACCGGCACGGGTGGTTCGGCGGCCGGGGCGACGACGCGCGGCGACGCAGGCGTCGGGCAGGTCACCGGGGCCGAGCGGTTCTTGCGCAACAATCGCCAGCCGGGGCAATTCGTCGGCAGCGACGCTGCCGATGCGCAGAACGTCTTCAGCCAGCTTTCCGGCTTAGGCAACTTGCAGCAGAACCGCGGGCAACAAAACAACGGCAACCGGAACGGCAACAACAACGGCAACCGCGCGAACACGCCGGCGGTGTCGAAAGCGCGGGTCCAAACGACGATCGGCTTCCGCTACCAGTTGCCGACCACCGATCAATTGGTCAGTGCTTTGCAGGTGCGGCTCGAAACCTCGCCGCGGATCGAACGTCGGGGGCCGATCTCGGTGAGGCTCGAAGGGCGGACCGCCGTGCTCAGCGGAGAGGTTGCCACGGCGCATGATCGCGAACTAGCCGGTCGAGTGGCGCTCCTAGAGGCCGGAGTCTCTGAGGTCCGTAATGACCTGACCGTTGCGGTTCCGGAGCCCCCGATGCCGCCGCTCCCGGCGATCCCGGCCCCGCCTGCGAATTCATCGTCGCCGAATTCATCATTGCCGAGTTCATCGCCGCTGCTGAACCCGGCAGCGAAGTAGCCGCCGAGCCGTTCGCATACGGCGCGAGATTCTGTCCGTTCGCAGCCTGTGCAGCTTGGTAACCGCCGGCTCCCGTGCCATACACGTTCGGCGCGAACGTCGTGTTCCGCATCCGCGTGCCGGCCGGAATGTTGATCGTCGTCGTCGTCATCCGCCGCGGCGATTGGGCATCGGTCGGAATCAGGGCCGGTGCTCCCACCGTCGGCGCGGCAAAGTTCGGCGCAGCCGCACCGGGCAGCGGTGCCTGATACGCCACCGGCTGCACGGCGGGATCGACCTGTGCAACCGCCGGTGCATTCAGCAGCGGAGATCCGTTCATCGGCGCTGCGACCGTCGGCGGCGTGGGATAAAGATACGGCGGCACGGTGGCCGGAGCTGCCGCCGGTGCCGGATACTGCGTGACGTCGCTCTCCGAGTAACCTGGCAGATTCTGCTTCGAAGCATCGCCGACGACGACCGCGCCGTTCAGCGGCGTGAAGCGAACCAACAAACTGATCTCGCGGCGCGGCCCGCCGGCTTCGTCCCACGGCAGCCAGACGCTATACGAATGTCCGAGCGGCGACTTGCTGTAATGTTTTTCGAACTGCTCGGCCGTGAAGACGAACTTGCGATCGGGCTTCACGTGCTCCGTGTCGCGGCCCGTTTCGTCGAAGGCATAGACGACGAGCGCTCCTTGCACCTTGATCGGCTTGCCCCCTTCCGCCGCGTAGAACATCAGTCGACCGCCGAAGCCGCGGAGCGACGACGCGTTGGCTTGATTCAATACCGTGTCGGTCCAGATGGCGGCGACCTTCAGCGGCGGGGCGAACTCGGCATTCTCGCCGGCCCCCCACGGAATGTTCTTCTTCATGTCGAACTGCGAACAACCGCTGAGCGCGATCATAGCGACGCCGATCCAGCCGAACGCCGTCCGTGCGAATCCATTGCGAATGTGAACTTGCTTGCTCGTCATCGCGTGCCTCCCTGGGGAGACGTTCCGTAGATCGGGGGCGGTGAAGTGACGGCCTCGGCGGCGACGGGGCCGTTGTAAATCGGCGGGGCGGAGAACATGGCATTCGCCGACGGCGGCAGCGTTTGATTCGAGAGTGTTTGATTCGAGAGTGTTTCAGGGGGCAGCGTCCCTGGCGGAAGTGTTTGCGGCGGGGCCGACTGCGGCGAGGGTACATACATCGATCCCGGCAGCGCGGCCGTCGCATAGCTGACCGGCATGATCGCCGGCTCCGGCGATGCGTACTGCGCAGGCGGCGCGTAGTAACTCGTCGCATCGGCCGGCGGAGCCGCTCCCGCCGAGACCGTTGGTGCCGCCGCGCGAATCCGGAGTTGATTCCCTTGTGCCGCTCCGTCCGGCAGCGGCGCCGGAGCCGGAGGGGCCGGTTCCAACGACGGCGGCGCGAGCGACGGCTGCATCGGCACCGCTTGCATTTGCTCGACGGTCGGCGGCGGCAGCATCTCTTCCACATTGCCGTCTGGATACACGACCGACGTTTCGCAATCGGCCCAGTCGTCGAAGCGATTTTCCAAGCCGACGTTGCCGTGTAGCTTCTTCACATCGCCCAGCACCCACGACATCCGGGCCGATTCGATCTGCCGCGTCCGCGTGACGTCGGCATCGGACCGGACGACGTGCGGCGTCATGATGATCAACAACTCGGTCCGCTCGGCCGTCACATTGTCGTAACGAAACAGTTGCCCCAAAATCGGGAGCGACGACAACATCGGGACGCGGCGGTGAATCACGCTTTTTCCCTTCGTGATCAAACCGCCGAGCACGACCGTCTGACCGCTCATGGCGCTGACCGTCGTTTGGGCCGTCGTCGTGTTGATCACCGGTTGACGGACGACGTCGCCGGTCGCCGACACCGAGATCGGCACGCCGTCGGCTTCGGAACCGAGGGCCGACTTCTCCGCGTCGATCTCCATGACGACCAAACCGTCGGGACTGATCCGCGGCGTGACCCCCAGGATAAGCCCGACGTTCACATCGACCACGTTGTTCGTTTGTCCGGTCGTGGCGATCGTCACGCCGGTCACGCGAGGGACGCGCGAACCGACTTGCACGAAGGCCGCCTGATTGTCGAGCGTCATCACCTGCGGCCGGCTCAAGACGTCGAGTCGCCGCGTCTCTTGCAACGCCCGCAACAACACGCTGACGCTCTCACTGCTGGCCGAGAGGACGAGGCCGCCGTAACCGAGTTCGGCATTCGTTCGACCGACGGCGAAGTTCGTGAGCCCCTGCCCTGCGACTTTGCCCGCATTCTCGATCGCCTGATTCGAGCCGCTGTTGCCGAGCGGAGCGTTGTTGAACACAAAGCCGGGCTGATTGCTGGCCGCGACGATGCGTTGATTCTGCGTCGTGATCGTTCCGCCCCCGGGAACCGCTTGCTGCGTGGAGTTCGTGATCGTCACCAAGTCGCCGAGCAAGCTGCGATCGAACAAGATCGAATCTTGCAAACCAAGCTCCACGCCGAACTCGTCGACGTTGTTCAGCGCCACTTCGGCGATCAGCACCTGGATCAACACCATCGGCGGCCGCGCATCGATCTCCACCACGAGCCGACGGATCTCTTCAAAGTACCGCGGCGTCGCGCTGACGATGAGGCTGTTGCTCACCGGTTCGGGAACGACGACGACTTCCTTTTCGATTTGCTCGAACGGACTGAGCAGCGCCGGATTGGTCTGCTGCACTTCGCGCTCGCTGCGGAGAAACTGATTGATGGCATTGGCGACGTCGAGCGCCGGGGCGTTCTTCAAGCGATAGACGACGCTTTGCCGTTGGCGAACGTCGCTTTCGTCGAGCCGCAACAGAATCGCCTCGACGATGTTCAAATCGTCGGCCGTGCCAGAGACGATGATGCTATTAGTCCGTTGATCGACGGAGAACTGCAGCCGCACGATCGGGTTCTGGCCGAACTGTTGCTGCTGCGGACCGAACGCCGCTCCTTGTCCGCCGCCGGCGCGCTGGCCGAACAAGGTCTGCATCATCTCGACGAGCGAGGCGGCGTCGCCGTTGACGATCGTAAAGACCTTGATCTGCGCCTCGGCCGCGGGAACTTCGTCGAGCTGACGAATCAAGGCCGCGACGAGTTCCATCGATTCATGCGGGGCCGACACGATGAGCGCGTTGGCCCGCGGATCGGACGTGACGCGGACTTCGGTCAGAATGCCCGACTTCAACTGGCGATGTCCCTGCGCGTCGATCGTCGTGAAACGGAGCGACGTCGACCGCGCACTCGAAGCGGCCTCTGCTGCGGCGCGTGCCGCAGCGGCTGCACCACCACCTCCACCGCCGCCCCCTTGTCCGGGCGTCGGGGCTCCGGCACCTTGGGCATTGACGGCATCTTGAATGATCGGCGCGAGTTCGTCGGACGGAGCGTTCTTCAACGGGAAGATGCGGAGTTCGTTCTCGGCCGAGGTCTCGGCGACGTCGATGCGGCGAATCAACTCGGCCGCTTCCGCCAGATCGCGCGGACCGCCGCGGACGATCACCGCATTGCTTCGCGCATCGACCGTCACTTGCACACGACCGCCGAGCGCCGTCCGATCCGTGAAGAACGTCGTTAAGGTTGCCGAAACCGTCGCGGCCGACGCGTGCTTCAACGTGTAGACGGCAAACTGCGAAGCCGGCTCGACCGGTTGATCGAGCTTCGCGACCAACTCACGCACCGCTTGCACACTGTCGCCGCGACCGACGAGCAGCAACGCGTTCGGCTTCACGAGGGCCGTGATGCTCACGGTCCCTTGTCGATTCAGCAGCACCGAATCGTAGATCTCGGCGACGACCTCGGCCAGGACGTCGCTTCCCACGTGAGTCAGGTTGATCACTTCGATCACCGGCTGCGTGTCGACGCTCAGCCGTTCGATGTCGTCGATGATCCGCATCACTCGTTCAACGTCGCGCTCGTTGCCACTGATGACCAGCACGTCGAGGCCATCGAGAAATTCAATCTGCACCGGCCCCACAAGCCCTCCGCCGGCGGCAACGGCCGCGGGCGCGTTCGGGGCGGCGACGGCGGGATTCGGCGCCGCCTGAGCCTGAGCGCCTGGAACTTGGGCAGCGGGCGCTTGTGCGACAAGAACTTCTGCCGGCGCTGCGACCGCGTCGATCGGCTGGTGCCGCGGTTGAAACAAGTTGGCCGGCGTCGGGATCGTCGCTTGAGAGGCATCGGCACCGGTCGCGTTCGCCGTTCCGCCGTGAGCTGCACTCGGCGACATGCGATGCGACACCGCCAACGCACGCCGCAACGCCTCTTCGCCGTCGCGACGATACGGCACGATCTTCGGCGTCCCCTGCCCGTCGCCGTCCCAGGCGGCAATCAATCGTGCCCCGGCCGCGACCTTGTGCTCCGGACCGGTCAATTCCAGACGGCGCGTCGTCGGTTCAAAAGCGAGATCGAGCGGAGCGTCGGCATCGATCGTCAATCGCAACCGCAAGCGACCGTCGGCTTGCAGCGTCGGCGACAAGCGATTGCCGTAGATCGAGCGGAGCTGCGCTTCGAGAACATTCCATTCCAAGCGTTGCAGAATCCGTTCGCGGCCCGGCGTCGAGTTTGCGGTCGGCTGCGCGACGTTCGGCGTTGCGACTTGCGGAGCCATCCCGTTGGTTCGCGCGGCGATCTGTTGCTGCACCGCTTCGGGCGCGACGACCAGGAGTTGCGCCGTCCGCGGATCGGCGGCGATCCGAATGCCGCCGCCGGTGTACTGTGCTTGCAGTTCGCGGGCCAGCGACTCGGCCTGAGCCGCGGGGACCGCATAGGAGCGAACGACCGGCGGTTCGGCGGACTGCGCGGCTGCCGTTTGTGCCGCCGCGGTCGGTGCGGCAGACGGTTGATCGAGGGCCGCCAGCAGTTGGGCGACGAGGGCTTGCCCTTGCGGCGAGCCGCGGACAAGCAGCTTGTTGCCGACGACGTCGGCCTGCACTTCCAGCGGCTCCGCGCCGCCGGCCAGCATTTCGACCACGCGCGGATGAACGACTTCGACCCGCGCGTGCCGCAAGGCGTGCGAGAGGAAACCGCTCGTCGCCGCCGGGGGCGTTTGGGCCGGCAGCGGGTGCGAAAGCTGCGCCGTCGCCGCCAGGGCGAGGGCGAGCATCAGCACGGTGTTCGAATTAGAGCGATTCACGCGGTTACGTCGTTACGCGGAGGCCC
>CAMCTH010000058.1 GCA_945877965.1 Planctomicrobium piriforme
CGAGCGACAATTGACCGACCGCAACATTCCGTTCGGCAAGATCCCGATCGGCCTGATGATCGAGGTCCCCGCGGCGGCCGTGGCGATCGACGCCCTGTTGGAAGAGGCCGACTTCGCCTCGATCGGCTCGAACGATTTGGTGCAGTACCTGATGGCGGCCGATCGCGACAATCCAAAGGTGAGCAGCCTCTGCGAACCGCTGAGCCCGGCGGTCCTGATGGTGTTGGCCGAAGTGATCGGGGCCTGCAATAAGGCGGAAAAATCGGTGACGCTGTGCGGCGAGATTGCGGCGATGCCGAAGGCCTGCGTCTTGTTGTTCGGCATGGGCCTGCGGAGCTTCAGCATGAGCCCCGCCTTCGTGCCGACGATCAAAGAGTTGCTGCGTCGCCTGACGCGTGAACGAGCCGAGAAGATTTTGCACCGCGTGCTTAAACTCCGCACGACGGCGCAAATCGCCCGTTACATGACGGAACAACTCCATGAGATATCGCCGAAGCTGGCGATTCTTGATTCGTAGATCGCACCGCGACGACTTTGTCCGCGATCGTCTATTTGCATTGTGCGGCGATCGCTTCGAACTGTGCTTTCAGCGTCGGACCGCCGAGGTCGGGATGCAGGGCGGCCGTCAACTCCAGGAGTTGGACGGCCCGGGCCTTGTCGCCGCTCTTGAGATAACAACGTGCCAGGCCGAGCCGCGCTCGATACCAGCGCGGCGAACTCTCGCCGGCGGCCCGTTCGACTTCGCGCCATTTCGTCTGCGCCGCGACCGTCGATTCGCGATCGGGCAGCGTTAGCAGGAACTCGGCGAACGCTTCTTGCACGTCGCCGTCTTGCGGGGCCGCTTTCGCGACCGTCTCCCAGACGCGACGCGCTTCCGCCGTCCGACCGACGGTCGCCAGGGCTTGAGCCTCGGCCAAGCTCGGCCCGGTCTGTTGCTCGTTCAAACGCCGCAGTTCGAACAATCGAAGCACGATCGGCGCGATCTGCGTCCGAGCGGCGGCAGGCTGTTGTGCAATCATCCGATTGAGCGCCCCGGCGGCGATCGCCCCTTCGCCGGCCGGCACCGCCTTGAGCGTCGCGATCCGCTCGGAGGCCGCCGGGATGCGACCCGCACCAACGTCCGCCGCAACGAGCAATGTCTCGATGCCGAGTCGCTCGTCTTCCGGCAAATCCGTCGTCGCTGCGAGTTGCGCGAGCAGCGTTGCCGCGCGGGCCGAACGATCGTCGGTGAATTCGAGCCAGAGTTGCGCCAAGGCCTTGGCGGCGCGACGAGCGAGCGGCAACTGCGGATCGTTCACCCGTTCGGGCAGTCCGGGAGCGAACGACGCGAAGACGCGCTCCGCCTCGTTCGTCGCCACGACTTGTCCGGAATTATGAATCGCCGCGAACTGCGCCGCAAAGCAATCGGCGAGCCCCGCGACGGCGTCGTTCGCAGCGGCCGACGTCGGTGATATCCCGGCGAAGGCGGCCACGGCGGCCGGCCAATCTCGCTGTCGTTGCCGCAAGCGACCGAGCCAAACTCGCGCTTGCGCCGTCGTCGCGTCCTGCGGCCATTTCGCGACGTGTTCGCTCAGCAGGGCCGCATAACGTGCAAATCCGGCTTGGACTTCATCCCCGTTCTTCAACGTCGCCAAGCTCTGTGCGAAGTTGAAAATGCCTGCCAGATGAGCCTCGGCTGCACGACCGTGCGTCGGCAACGTCTCGGTGAGTTTCAAGAACCGCTCGGCGGCGAGCAGGTGTCGTCCGCGTTGTTGTTCGATTGCGGCCGCGGTGAAGGCAGCGGCGAACGCGACGTCGGTTTGTTTTCCTTCGAGGGCCTTGGCAAACGCTTGATCGTAGACTTCGATCGCACCGGCGGCGTTCCCTTGCTGATACAAACTCTCGGCCGCTTTGGCCAACAACGCCGCATCGCCGACCGGCGAGGCCGAGATTGCGGCGGCCATCAACGTCTCGGCCCGGCGACTCCAGTAGGCCGAGTGCCGCTCGGCGATCAGCCGGGTCATCGCTCCCGCCAGTTTCTGTCGCTCGGAGGCCTCCTCGTTACGCCCCGCTTTCGCGGCGTCTTTCGACGAGGCGAGCAGCCATTCCAACACCGCCAGTCGAAGATCGGGTGCGACCGTTGCGGCGGGATCGGCGTCAGTTTCGCGCACGAATTTTTGGGCTTCGTCGACGAGCCCGGCATTCAAGCGGACGCGAATCCGCTGAGCCCGCGCGCGCTCGGCGACGTCGGTCTCCGGTTTCTGCTCGTCGATGAGGTTGAGCATCCGTTCAGCCCCGTCGAGATCGCCGAGTAACCGCCGGCAGACGACCTCATCGAGTCGGGCTTGCCACGCGATCGAGTCGGTCATCTCGGCGCGGACTAACGGCTCAAGCGTTTCCAAGGCTTGATCGAGCGCGGTCGCCCGATCGGGGCTGCGAGCGGTGTAGCTTTCTCCTTGATTGCGATAAGCCCGCGCGAGTTGATAGTCGGCATTACGTAACAACGCCGCCCATTCCGCGGCGGTCGGTTCGTCGAGCTTGGTGGTCGGCGCACCGGGACGACTTGCGGTCTGCAACTGCTTGTCGATCTCGCCTCGCACGCGCCGGAGTTGCGTGATGGCGGTCTGCAAATGCGTGCGTGCCGGTTCGAGGGCCGAGTCCGGAGCGCTCAGCGTTTGTGCCTCTTCACGCAGCAGTTCACCCCACACCAGTTCGTTGATGCCGCGCTGCACGCCGAGCGGAATTCGCCACGGATCGTCGCCCCCTTCGAAGCGATAGCCGTCGAGCACCGTCGCCGCTGCCGCAAATCGCATATCGCGTTCCGGAGGGTGCGCATACAAGGCCGATTCGAGCAGCGTCCGCGCCAACTCGATCGAAAACTCAGCCCGCCGTCGTCGTGCGGTGTAAGTCTCGGCGAGTTGCGATCGACAATAACTCTCGGCCAACTCAAACAAGCGACGTTCGCGCAAGCCCGAGAGAAATCGGCTCTCGGTGGTCTCCAACGTCTGCGCGTAGGAAACGCTAAGTGATAAATGATAAATGATAAATAGGAGCAGATACGCTCCGTGATTTATCATTTTGCATTTAGCATTTAGCATTTCGAATCACTCCGGCGTTACGAATTGCACTTTTTCGTAACCGAGTTGGAGTGCGAGGTCGTAGACGTCGATGGCATCGGCCAGCGGCACGTCGTCGGCGGCGTCGAGCACGACTGGCACGATCGATTTGTACTCCCGCACCCGGGCCAGCGCGGCGAGTCGGCGTTCGACGTCGGTCAGGTTCCCGCACGAGTCGCCGTTGACGGTCCACGACGTTCGGCCGACGCTGCGTCCGAGCGTTACTTCCACTTGCTTCAAGTCTTCGAGTTCCGGCGGCACCGGTTGATTCGTGCTCGCGCCCCCTCCTGAGGCCGACGGCTTCGGCGTCGCTGGTAGCGATTTCTCCGGCGGCTGAAAGTTGACCGTGCAGACGAAGAAGATGAGCAACTGAAAAACGACGTCGATCATCGGCGTCATTTGGATGTCGAACCGCGCCCGCGACGAGTTGTTGTAGCCGGTGAGTCGCATCATTCAGCCTTCACGACGGCGAACGCGACCTTGTCGACGTTGTGCTTCAGGCACTCGCGCATGACCGGCTTCACCCGTCCGTATTCCACGGTCCGATCGCAACGAATGCGAACTTCGAGCGGCTCCGGCTTGGTTCGTTCGAAAGCCAAGCGGCGGCCCAACTCGGCGGGGTCCATCGCTTCGCCGGCCAGCAGCAACGTGCCGTCGGCGGTCAGGCTGACCGTCACACGCCGCATGGCGTCGTCTTGCGGATCGCGACCGCTCTCGGCAGTCGGCAAGTTCAGGTCCACGGCGTTCTCTTGCTGCGCCATGTTACTGCTGACGAGAAAGAAAATGATGAGCAAGAACGTGACGTCGATCATCGGCGTCATGTTGAATTCGAGGCTGCCGCGCTGGCGATAGACCGGCATCTTCATGAGGCGGCTCCCGCGGCGGGAGGCGGACGACGGGGCGGGGCCGACCCGCGACGGAGCGGCGCGAATACATGCTGCGCGACGTACGCCGTCTCGGCGATCAGGCCGTCGATTCGATTGCGAAAGATCGCGAAGGCAGCGAGCGTCGGGATCGCAACGACCAAGCCTTCGACCGTAGTGACGAGCGCTTTGTAAATGCCGTCGGCCAGATCCCCCGCGCGGGCTGCGCCTTGCGTGTCGGCCACGGTCGCGAAGGTTTCGATCATGCCGACGACCGTGCCGAGCAGTCCGAGCATCGGCGCGATGTTGCCGATGACCGAGATGTATTCCGCCTTGCGATAGAGCCGTGCCGCCTGCTCGGCGACGGCGTCTTCCATGGCTTTCTCGACCACGGACCAACCGCCGTCGAGTTCGGCGATGCCGGTTTGCAGGACATACGCCAGCGTCGACGGTTGCAGCTTGCACGCCTGTTCGGCCTGCGCCGGCTGACCGTTGCGCAAGTGATCGCGAACTTTTTCGGCGAGTCCCGGCGGCATCAGCGTGTTGCGGCGAATGGTGAGCAACTGCTCGATCGAAAGTGAAACGGCAACGACGGAGAGCAACAAGATCGTGTGACCGATCATCCCTCCTTCAGCCAGCAGATAGAAGAACCCGGGGACTTGCCGCGGAGCGGCGGCGGGCAGCGGGGCGGTGCCGCGCGGCGCAGGGGCTTGTGCGAAGAGCGGCAGCACGCACGCCGAGGCGGCGACGAACAATACGATCCGAAGCGATTTCATTCCGTGGCGTCCGTTCAGGCAAAGTTTCATTTCGTCGTCGGCTGCAACTCCGTCAGCCGATCTTTCGCTCCCGCCGCGGCGATCGCTTGCGGGAAGTCGCGCACCAGTTCACGATACAGGCTCGCCGCCTGCTGGGGCTGCGCGAGTTGCTCGAGCGCTTGACCCGCACTCCATAACGCCTCGGCGGCGAGTCGCGGTTGTTCATCGCCGTAAAGGATCGGGACGCGCAGCAACGTCAAGGCGGCGCGCTCCGGTTGATTGCGCTGTGACCAAGCTCGGCCGACGACGAGATATGGCCCGGGTCGCAACGGCTCGGGGATTTTTTCCAGGGCACGTTGCCAACCGTTCACCGTGTCGGCCTCGGCCGTGACGGCGGCGGCCCGCCAGAGTTGGGCCTCGGCCAATTGCGCGATCCGCGAGTCGGCGTTTTGCGCGAGTTCGCGGAGTCGGCGCAACGCTTCGCTCCGCTCGGGCGTCGCCAGCAGAAAGCTCGAACCGAGCAGGGCCGCGAGATGCGCAGATCGATCGGCGGCCCAGAGTTTGGCTTTCGCCTCCAGCGACGGCGGCGGGGCGGTCGTCGTCCAAGGGAGCGGAATCGTCGCGAAATACGGCGTCGCGGGATCTTCTTTCGTCAGCAATAAAAACTGGTCGGCGGCGGCTTCCCAACGATCGAGTTCGCGCAACGTCGCGATCAGCCGCGACTGAATGAGTCGCCGGGCCCAGCGTCGCGGCTCGGCCGCTAAGGCCGATTGATACTTCGTCGCCGCTGTCGCGAAATCGCGTCGCCGCCAGGCTTCGTCGCCGGCCGCATGATCGGCGTGCCACTTGCTGCGAACCTCAACGACTTGCTTCCCCGGCACGCTGCGCGAAGCCCCCGCGGCATCCTGATACGTCAGCAGTCCGCCGTTGTATTCGACGACGGTCCCCGAGAGAACGATTCGACCTGGATCGTCGGGCCGCGGCGAGAGAACGATCGTGTCTTGCGCGACGGCGCCGTTCGCCAGGATCGCGACGAGCGCGAAGCAAAGGCGGAAGGGGGAAGGGGGAAGGGGGAATGATAGGAACATGATCGACGTGCCGTTTCTTAACTGCTCACTGTCCACTGCTTACTGCGCACTGATGTCCACATACACGCTGCTGCCGTTGTTTTCTTCCGCCACGCGATCGAGGAAATT
Organism: Planctomicrobium piriforme; assembly: GCA_945877965.1. GTDB lineage: Bacteria > Planctomycetota > Planctomycetia > Pirellulales > PNKZ01 > CAMCTH01. The sequence goes on from CAMCTH010000058.1 coordinate 5,910, forward strand.
GTATTTGCGAATCTTCGGGCCGAGTCCGAACTCGATGGTGTTGATGACCGCGCGGCCGCCGTTCAGTCGTTTGATCCGTTCGAGTTGGCCCGGCGAAAGTTCCGGTTGGTCGGCGTCGGTGAGAAAGAAAATCACGTCGGGCGATAACTTGAGGCCCATCATCATCGCCGGTTCGTGCTGCGTCGCGCCGTCGGCCGAGATGCTTCCGACGAAACGTTCCGCCTCGCGCTTGTTCTGCGGTGTGGCAAACATCAGATTCGCTAGGCCGCTCAGCTTCATGATCGACGGCTCTTCGTTGTAGAAGATGATCTGGAATTGATGCGTGTCGCCGAGATCGGCGAGGCTGCGCAATAATTCGCGCTTGGCGGCATTGAGCGCTTTGTTCCCGGAGCCTCCCATGCTGCCGGAGCGGTCGAAGACGTAGACGAATTTGAACCCCTCGCCGTTGAGGCCGTAGACTTTCGTCCGACCTCGTCCCGCAGTCGGCATCGTCTTTGCGCCGGGCCCGTCGAGCAACCCGCCGCCGCCGAGCAACGGTTGGCCGGTTGAGAGTCCGAGCCCCGTGGCGTCGGCCGCTTTCGGCAAGGCCGAAGCGAGATCAACCGGCGAGGCCGCGCCGCCGAGCAGTTGCCCCACATCAACCGGTCCGGGCGATGACGACTCGGCCGTGCTATCGGACGTTGCGGCCGGTCGTTCGACGTACACCGCCCCCTCGGGCGTGTTCCGCTTGGCGACCAACTCGACGACGCGCAAAAGTTCCGGCTCTTCGCCCGCCGGTTTGAGGACCGTCTTCCAAGTGAGCCCGAGCAGCAAGAAGAGCGTTAGATGGAAGAGGGTCGAGAGTCCCCAGGTCTGAAAGTAGGTGCTCAGCCGGGTCTGGCTCGCTTCGACGTCGCGCAGGTCGGCGATCGGCGGCATCGGGCGAAGGGCCGAGGGGGGCACGCGAAAATCTCCGGAAGCTCAACCGCGCCAATAGATTACGATGCGACGCCTGTGCGGAATTTTAGGAGATCGACGAAATCGAGGGAAGAGGAGCCCGGGCCAAGTGAGTCATGGCGTTCGTCTACTGCGATCGAAACGGTCTCTCTATAATCCTACGCTTCCCTCAAGTTCCGGAGTTGCCAGTGCGCGTCATTCATTACCCCCACCCGACGTTGCAGCGCGTTTCGAAGCCGCTGCGGCGCGTCGATGCCGATTTGCGGAAGCTGGTCGGCGAGATGTTCGACCTGATGTACCAAAACAAGGGGATCGGCCTTGCCGCGAACCAGGTCGATTTGCCGTACCGGCTTTTCGTGGTCAACGAGTCGGGAAGCCCGAAAGAGCGCGATCGCGAGATGGTGTTCATCAACCCGGTGCTGAGCAAACCGAAAGGGAGCGACGAGGCCGAAGAAGGATGCCTGAGTCTGCCGGGGTTATATGCCCCGGTCCGCCGACCGGCGAGCATTCGCATCTCGGGCTACAACCTGAGCGGCGAAGAGGTAACGATCGACGCCGAAGGATTGCTGGCCCGAATCGTGCAGCACGAGAACGACCACCTAGACGGCGTGATGTTCGTCGATCGGCTGAGCCAGACGGCGTTGCTGGACATTAAGGATAAGCTCGAAGAATTCCGCAGCGAGTTTCTCTCGCGCCGCGACTTGGGCGAGATCCCCGCCGACGCAAAGATCTTTGCGACGTTGGCGGAACTCGAAAAGTTGCGCTGCTAAATAATGACGCTATCCTTCCCCACTCCGCCTTCCGCCTTCCGCCTTGTGGTGATGGGGACCGGTCCGTTTGCGGTGCCGATGTTTCGCGCCGTTTACGAGGCCGGCTTCACGGTGGCGGCGCTGGTGACGCAACCGTTGCGACCGCCGGTCGGGAAGAAGCCTGCGCCGGTGCCGCCGATGCGACCGGTGGCCGAAGAGCATGGCACGCCGATCTTTGACCCGCCGAGCATTAACACCGACGAAGCTCGCGAGGTGCTGCGCGGTTATCGGCCCGATCTGTTCTTGGTCGCCGACTATGGACAGATTCTGAAGCCCGAGACGTTGGAAGTGGCGCGGCTCGGCGGCATCAACTTGCACGGCTCGCTGCTGCCGAAGTATCGCGGGGCCGCGCCGATCAACTGGGCAATTTTCAACGGCGACGCCGAGACCGGCGTGACGGTGATCCAAATGTCGTCGCGCGTCGATGCCGGTGCGGCGCTCGCGAAGGCGTCGCTGTTCGTCGATCCCGACGAGAACGCGGTCGACTTGGAACGCCGGCTTTCAGAACTCGGTGCGCCGCTGGTGTGCGAGGTGATCGCGAAGCTCGCCGGCGGCCATCTGGAGCCGATGCCGCAAGACCCGAGCCTCGCGACCCCGGCTCGACGACTTCGCAAGACCGACGGCGAGATCGATTGGCGGCGCTCGGCCCTGCAAATCAAGAATCAGATCCGCGCCTTCGAACCTTGGCCGCGCAGTGCGACGCATTGGCTGCGCGACGGCGTCGAGCCATTGCGGTTGATCGTCGCTCGGATCGAGGCGATTTCCGGCGAAAAAATGGCCGAGCCCGGTGTCGTCGTCGCGGTCGACAAAGAAAGTGTTTCGCTAGCGACGGGCGACGGCATCGCGATCGTTCGCGAAGTGCAGGCCGCCGGCAAACGGCAAATGTCGGCCGGCGAGTTCCTCCGCGGCTACCCGGTGAAGGTGGGCGACCGCTTCGGGTCGATAGGTTAAGATAAAACTCTCGATTTCGGCAGGAGGCCGCACATGATGGGAACCTGGGGTTGGGTGATGTGGGGCGTCGGCGGACTGGCCGTCGTCACCGCGCTGGTGAAGATCATGCTCGTGCGCCGGAACCAAGTCGTCGTCGAGTGGCAAGCCCGCGCCGCCGTGGAAAAGAAACAACAGAAGAAGAAAAAGTAATCCGCGAACGCCATGTCGAAAAAGCTCTATATCGAAACCGTCGGCTGTCAGATGAACATGCTCGATAGCGAGCTGGTCGTCGCCGATCTGCGCCGCCAGGGCTACGAGTTGGTCGACGCGCCCGGCCCCGCCGACTTAGTATTGTTCAACACCTGCAGCGTCCGGGCCCATGCCGAGGAAAAAATCTACAGCGCCTTGGGCCGGCTGAAGAACGCCAAGAAGCAGAGCCCGAACAAGATCATCGGCGTGATCGGTTGCATGGCGCAGAACCATCAGCAGGCCGTCTTCAAGCGAGCGCCGTACGTCGATCTCGTCGTCGGCCCCGGCCAGTTGCACCAGATTCCGCAGTTGGTCGAAAAGATCGGCGCGGGGGCAGGGCAGCAACTCGAAGTGAGCCTCGATCGCAAGGGCGGGGCGCGCGGCGACGTCGAGCGAAGCTTCGAAAGCTACGACCCATTGCGCGACGAAGCGATGCGGCCGTCGCGTTATCAGGCCTTCGTCCGAATCATGATCGGCTGCGATAAGTTCTGCACCTATTGCATCGTGCCGAAAGTCCGTGGGCCTGAGCAGAGCCGATCGCCGCAACAAATCATCAGCGAAGTTCGCAAACTGGCCGACGAAGGGTGCCGCGAGATCACGCTGCTCGGCCAGACCGTAAACAGTTACAAGTATGCCGAAGGCGAACGGACGACGCGCCTGAGCGACTTGATGCTGCAACTGCACGACGTCTCGGGCATCGATCGCATCAAGTTCGTCACCAGCTTTCCGAAAGACATGACGCAGGACCTGCTCGAAGCGGTTCGCGACTTGCCGAAGTGCTCGCACTATTTGCATGTGCCGGCTCAGAGTGGCTCGAACGAGCAACTCAAGCGAATGAAGCGGCTCTACACGGTCGAAGAGTATCGCGAAATGCATCAGCGGATCAAAGCGACGATCCCCGACTCGGCCGTCACGAGTGACTTCATCGTCGGCTTCTGCGGCGAGACGGAAGAGGATTTCGCGAAGACGATGGCGCTGGTCGAAGAGTGTCGCTTCAAGAACAGCTACATCTTCAAGTACAGCCCGCGCGAAGGGACGAAGGCCGACGAACTCTGGACCGACGACGTGCCGGACGAAGTGAAACGTCGCCGCAATAACGAGCTCCTCGCGGTGCAGAATCGGATCAGCTACGAAGATAATCAGCCGTTCATCGGCCGACAGGTGACGATCCTGGTCGAAGGCCTCAGCGATCATGCTCGCAAGCATGAAGAGCACTCGCACGGCGACGACGAACCGCACGCTCCGCACGGCGACGGGGTCGATCATATGCACGGCCAGGTGCAACTCGTCGGTCGCACAAACTGCGATCGGATCGTGGTGTTCAACGGCAACCCGCGTCAGATCGGCCAGATGCTGCCGGTGACGGTGTACGACGCCAACTCGTTCACGCTGTTCGGCGAGGCGGTGACCTCGCACGTCGGGCCTGAGGTGTACACGCTCGGGGTGGGGAGTTAGCGGCCCGATGGACCTTGCCGCACTTCGCCGCTATCTCGACGACCCGCAAGCGGCGGCACCGTGGTTGCGCAGTTGGGGCGTCGCTGAGGTCGAGAAGGCGCATGCGGTGCTGGTCCGCTTGGCCGAGCTGGGCGTGACGCTCGATCTGCTCGGCACGCTTTGCGATCAACTGGCCGAGGCGTTGCCCCGTTCGAGCGATGCCGACTTGGCGCTCAACAGCTTGGGTCGCTTCTTCGAACAAGCCCGCTCGCCGCTCTCGCTCGGGGCGCTGTTCGAACGCGATCGCGACGCGCTGCCGACGTTGCTGCTGATCTTTTCGAGCAGTCGGCATCTCGGCGACTTGCTGATCGCCGACAACGAAAGCTACGACCTGTTGCGGATGACCGAGGGGCAACCGGTGCAGCGCGAGACGCTGATCGGCGAACTCGCGGCCGAGGTCGAGGCTCTGCACGACGAAGCTTCCGCCCTGACGGCCCTGCGGCGGTTCAAGCGTCGCGAAACGCTGCGGATCACCTACGGCGATATCATCCGTAATCAGCGGTTGCCGACCGTCACGGCACAAATCTCGTTCCTGGCCGATGCGATCATCGAGGCTTCGCTCCGGTTCGCGCGGCATCGACTCGAACAGAAGCGCGGCATCCCGCGTCGGCCCGACGGTAAGCCGGCACGGTTCGTCGTGTTGGCGATGGGCAAGCTCGGCGGCAACGAGTTGAACTACTCGAGCGATATCGACCTCGTCTTTTTGTACGACGTCGACGGCAAGACCGAGGCCCCGCGTGGCGCGGTCGGCGTCGTCAGCACGACGAATCGCGAGTTCTTCGATCGGCTCGCGCAGGACGTCGTCAAACTGCTCGGCGAGTCGACGCCGCTCGGAGCTGCGTATCGCGTCGACTTGCGATTGCGGCCCGAAGGGGAGCGCGGTCCGCTCGTCCGTTCGCTCGAAAGCGCGATGCGGTACTACGACGTACTCGGCCGAACCTGGGAGCGGCAAGCGTTCGTCAAGGCACGCCCCGTCGCCGGCAATCTCGACCTGGGATTAGAACTCCTCGGCTATCTCGACTCCTGGATCTATCGCCGTTACTTGGGCTTGGCCGACATCACCGGCATCAAGGCGCTCAAGCGGCGGATCGAACAGCGCGTGATCCGCGAAGGGCACGAAGATCGGAACGTCAAAACGGGTCGCGGCGGCATTCGCGACGTCGAGTTCGTCATTCAGTTCTTGCAACTGCTCAACGGCGGCGACCTGCCGAAGCTCCGCGTGGCGAACACGCTCGAAGCGATTGCGCAGCTCGAAGCATGCGGCTGTTTGACGAATCAAGAGAGCACGCTGCTGGCCGAGAATTACACGTTTTTTCGCCGAATCGAGCATCGTTTGCAGATCATGTTCGACCTGCAAACGCACTTGGTCCCCGGCGATCCGACGGAAGTCCGTCGCTTGGCGCTGCGGTTGGGTTACGTCGATACGCCCGAGCGAACCGCGTTGGATGCGTTCGAAGCCGAGTATCGCGAGCGGGCCGAGTTGAACCGCAAGATTCTCGATCACTTGCTGCACGATGCGATTGGCGAAGATGCCGCGACCGAGCCCGAGGTCGACCTGGTACTCGATCCCGATCCGCCCCGCGAGCGGATCGACGAGGTGTTGGGCCGCTATCGATTTCGCGATCCCGAAACGGCGTATCGCAATCTGATCGCGCTCTCGACCGAGCGAATTCGGTTCTTGAGTACGCGCCGTTGTCGGCACTTCTTGGCCTCGATCGCGCCTCGGTTGTTGAAGGCGGTTGCCGCGACGCCCGACCCCGACTCGACGCTCGTCACGCTCGAACAAGTGAGCGACTCGCTCGGCGGCAAGGGAGTGCTGTGGGAACTCTTTAGCTTCAATCCACCGTCGATGAAGTTGTATGTCGAGCTCTGTGCGACCAGTCCGTATCTGTCGGGCTTGCTCACGGGCAGTCCCGGCATGATCGACGAGTTGATGGACGGGTTGGTGCTGAACAAGCTGCCGACGCGGCTCGACCTCCGCGACAACCTCGAAGAGTTATGCGCCGGTGCCGAAGATCTGGAACCGATCTTGCACAGCTTCAAGACGGCGGGGCTCTTGCGGATCGGCGTCCGCGACATTCTCGGCAAAGAAGACGTGCAACAGATCGGAGCGGCGCTGTCGGACTTGGCCGAGACGTGCTTGGAGCGAGTCGTCCGGAGCGAGTTCGAAAAGCTGGTCGAAAAACTCGGCGAGCCGTTGGTCGAAGAAGGTCCGCGGGCCGGTCAGCCGTGCGGGTTTGTGGTGTTGGCGCTCGGCAAACTCGGCGCGCGCGAGTTGTCGTATCGCAGCGACTTGGATTTAGTGTTTCTGTACGAGGCGGAAGGACGGACGACGTTTCATCGTCCGCGCCGCGGCGAACCGACGACGAATCAACACTTCTTCGGTGAGCTAGGGCAGCGAATCATCAAGGCGATGTCGCATCTCGGCCCTTACGGCCGGCTGTACGAAGTCGACCCTCGCCTTCGCCCGACCGGCAAGAACGGACCGCTCGCGACGAGTTTTACGGAATTCGCACGTTACTTCGGCGAAGGCTCGGGGCGGTTGTGGGAGCGACAGGCTCTCTGTCGCGCGCGGATCATCGTTGGCGATAAGCGGATGACCGAGGAAGCGACGCAACTTGTGCATCGCGCGGCATACGATCATCGCTGGCGGCCGGAAGATGCCGCCGCGATTCGTGACATGCGTCGCCGACTCGAAGACGGCGCGGC
>CAMCTH010000059.1 GCA_945877965.1 Planctomicrobium piriforme
GATTACGGCCTACGATCAAGGAATCCCCACCTGCGGTTTTCTTGCCGCCCCCATAAGGTTCGTCGTCATGCCGCGATTATCCCTCCGGCTCGTTTTACTTCTCGTTGTCGCGCACGCTCCGACCTTCGCACATAGTGCCGAAGATGCGATCGATTTCGAGCGAGATATTCGGCCGATATTTGCAACCAGGTGCCTTACCTGCCACGGACCCGAAAAGAGCCAGGGAGGATTACGACTCGATCTGCGTCGTCATGCCTTCGGCCCGACCGACTCGGGCACGCCCGCAATTCAAGCAGGCAAAATCGAAAAGAGCGAACTGCTGCGGCGGATCATCAGCGAAGACGATTCCGACCGCATGCCGCCCGAGGGGGACCCGCTGACCGTGACGCAAGTCGCGGCCCTACGCCGCTGGATCGCCGCCGGAGCGGTGTGGCCCGCCGATCGCGAAGGTCCGCAACATTGGGCCTGGATCGCGCCGCAACGAACGACGCCTCCCGTCGTCCCCAACCCGGCGTGGGGCAAGAACGAACTCGATCGGTTCATCGTCGCCAAGTTGGAAGAAAGGAAACTCGCGCCGTCGCACGAAGCCGACCCGGCCGTTTTGTGTCGCCGATTGTATCTCGACCTTACCGGCCTCCCGCCGTCGCCGACCGGGGTCGAGAGGTTCGCTCGTTCCTATTCATCCGCCGACGCCGGTGCTCGGGAGAAAGCCTACGCCGCGCTGGTCGATGCACTCCTCGCTTCGCCGCATTTCGGCGAGCGTTGGGCCCGACATTGGCTCGACCTAGCTCGCTATGCCGACTCGAACGGTTTCCAACGCGACGGCTTTCGCACGATGTGGGCCTACCGCGATTGGGTCATCCGCGCCTTCAACGACGATCTCCCCTACACCGAGTTCGTAAAGCAGCAGCTTGCCGGCGATCTGCTTCCCGAGGCGACCCTCGATGCGAAGATCGCCACCGGGTTCAATCGTTGCACGACCGTCAACGTCGAGGCCGGCACCGATCCGGAAGAGAATCGCATCCTGGCCGTCGTCGATCGGGTCAATACGGCGACGACCGTCTTCCTCGGTGCGACGCTGGCTTGTGCCCAGTGCCATAATCACAAGTACGATCCCTTCACGCAGGTCGAGTACTATCAGCTGCTGGCCTACTTCAACAACACGGAAGCGGAAATCAAACCGAGCGGCTCGCGACGCGACTTCACCGGCCCCATGCTCCCGCTGCCGATCTCGCCCGAGCAGGCCGCCCAACAGGCGGACCTCGAAAAGGAATTGCAATCCCTGGAAGCGAAGTTGGCGGAACGTGCGAAACAGGCGACCGCGATGGAGCCGATGTTGCTGCCGACTCACAAAGCGGCAACCAAGTCCGGCGAAGCGAAATGGGAAGTGCTCACGCCGACCGCCTTCGAATCGTCCGGCGGGGCGACGCCCGTCACGCTCGACGACGGCTCGGTGCTGCTCACCGAAGATCGGCCCGACAAAGACATCTACACCGTCACCGTACGCACTCCGCTCCGCGGCATTACCGGCTTCAAGCTCGAGGCGCTGACGGACGATTCCTTGCCCGGCAAAGGTCCGGGACGAGGCGATGCCGAACGTCCGAACTTCGTGCTGACTGAGTTCACCGTGAAAGCCGCGCCGGCCGCCGATCCCTCGGTCGCAATCGACGTCGGTCTGCAAAACCCCACCGCCGACTTCTCACAGGCAGGGCACGACGTCGCCCGCGCGATTGACGGCAAGTTCGACAAAGCAGGCTGGGCGATCAATCCGCAGTTCCACCAAGCGCATCACGCGACGTTCGACCTTCGTAAACCAATCGACTTCGACGGCGACGCGATCCTTACGTTCCAGCTCCATCAGAACTTCGGCACTTCGCGCACGATCGGTCGTCTGCGACTCTCGGCCAAGATCGGCGGCGAGCAAAGCTCCGACCTTCCCGAAGCGGTCCTCGCCGTGCTGGGGAAACCGAAGAACAAACGGACGAAGGACGAGCAAGAGACGCTGCAAGAGTATTGCCTCAGTCTCGATCCAGAAGTGAAGCAGATGCGCGATGCGATGACGAAAACGCGCAAGCAACTCGACGCCGTCAAGCCGCCGACGACGCTCGTCATGATCGAACTGCCGCAGCCTCGCACGACAGCGGTGATGAAACGAGGCAACTTTCTGGATCTCGGTCCGCAAGTCCAACCGGGCGTTCCTAGCTCGTTGCATCCGCTGCCCCAGGGAGCTCCCGCGAATCGCCTCGGCTTGGCGATGTGGATGGCCGATGCCAAAAATCCGCTGCTCGCGCGGGTCGCCGTCAATCGGTGGTGGGCCGAGTTGTTCGGCCGGGGGATCGTGGCGACGCAAGAAGACTTCGGCACGCAGGCCGAACCGCCGACGCATCCGGAGCTGCTCGACTGGCTGGCCGTCGAATTGCAAGAGCACGGCTGGTCGATGAAGCACGTGCTCAAGACGATCGTCACCTCGGCCGCCTATCGGCAGTCGGCCCAAGTGAGCGAAGCGCATCTGAAGCAAGATCCCTACAACTTGTTCTACGCCCGCGGACCGCGATTCCGTCTGCCAGCCGAAACGATCCGCGACAACGCGCTGGCCGCCGCCGGTTTGCTGAGTCGTAAACTCGGCGGACCGCCGGTCTATCCGCCGCAGCCGGAAGGGATTTGGCGCGTCACCGGCGAGGTCGATAACAACTACTACACTTCGAGCGACGAAGATCGTTATCGTCGCGGGCTCTACACGATTTGGCGCCGCAGCGCGCCGTATCCGAGCTTCGTCAACTTCGATGCTCCCGATCGGTCGTCGTGCGTCGTCGCGCGGCCGCGGACCAATACGCCGTTGCAAGCGCTGACCCTGCTCAATGATCCGGTCTTCGTCGAGGCGGCCGGGGCGCTCGCCAAGCGGATGGCGACGGAAGCATCGTCGGCCGATGATGCGGCCCGCGTCGATCTCGGGTTTCGGTTGTTGCTGTCCCGTTCGCCCAAGCCTGTCGAGACGGAACTCTTGCTGGCGGCCTATCGCCGCGAGTTAGCTCACTATCGCGATGATCCCACGAAAGCGAAGAAGGTGTTGGCTTCGGCGAAGCTCACGGCGAAGAACGACGACGAGGCGGCGGAGTTGGCGGCGTTGTTCCATCTGGCGAATCTGCTTCTGAATTTGGACGAGACGATCACGAAAGGTTAAGTGAGATGCACCCCTGGCAAGAACGGCTGCAGGCCCTCACACGGCGCGAACTATTCCAACACGTCGGCTGCGGCATCGGCGGCGCGGCGTTGGCGGCGTTACTGACCGACGACGGGCGAGCCGCACCGGCCACGGCGACGCAGCCTCTGCGCACGCATTTCGCGCCGCGAGCGAAGAACGTCATCTATCTGCACATGGTCGGGGCGCCGTCGCACCTGGAACTGTTCGAACCGAAGCCGGAATTGACGGCCCGCAACGGCGAGCCGATCCCCAAGAGTTTCACGGAAGGGAAACGCTTCGCCTTCATTCAAGGCGAATTGAAACTGATGGGGAGCCGTTTCAAGTATCAGCCGCGCGGGAAGTCGGGGCTGCCGATTTCGGAGCTCCTGCCGAACTTGCAAAAGGTGGCCGACGAGTTGTGCATCGTCAAAACGCTGCATACCGAGGAATTCAATCACGGCCCGGCGCAACTCTTCATGCAGACCGGCTCCGGTCGTTTCGGCCGACCCAGTTTCGGCGCGTGGACGACCTACGGCCTCGGAAGCGAGAACGAGAATCTGCCGAGCTTCGTCGTGTTGATCACCGGCAAGGTAGCCGGCGCGGGCTCAAGTCTCTGGGGCTCCGGCTTCTTGCCGACGATGCATCAAGGGATCGAATTCCGCACGAGCGGCGATCCGGTTTTGTTCCTCTCGAACCCGGCCGGACTCACGGCCGAAGATCGCGGGCGAATGATCGGCGACTTGGCGCAGTTGAATCGCGTGCAGTTGGCCGACGTCGGCGACCCGGAGATCGCCACGCGGATCGCGCAGTATGAGTTGGCCTATCGGATGCAAACGTCGGTGCCGGAGTTGATGGACGTCAGCGGTGAGCCGCAGCACATTCACGAGTTGTACGGCACGACGCCCGGCAAGGCCTCGTTCGCAAACAACTGCTTGCTGGCGCGACGCTTGGTCGAGCGCGGCGTCCGCTTTGTACAGCTTTATGATGCCGACTGGGATCATCACGGCAGCATCGCCACGAGCCTGCCGCGCAAGTGCAAGGACGTCGATCAGGCGATGGCCGGGTTGATCACCGACTTGCGGCAGCGGGGAATGCTCGACGACACGCTCGTCGTGTGGGGAGGCGAATTCGGCCGAACGCCGATGGCTCAAGGAACGTCGAACGACGACAAGCCGAACTCCAAGCCGGGTCGCGATCATCACAAGGATGCGTTTTGCGTTTGGATGGCCGGCGGCGGTGTGCGCGGCGGCATCACCTACGGTGAGACCGACGAGTTCGGCTTCAACCCGGTTCGCGACCCGATGCATGTGAACGACTTCCACGCGACGCTGTTGCACCTGCTGGGGCTAGACCACGAGAAGCTGACGTTCAAGTTCCAGGGACGCAACTTCCGCCTAACCGACGTGGCCGGCAAACCGGCGACGAAGATTTTTGCGTGACGCAATCACAGCACTGCCGGCGTCGCGCAACTTCGCCTAAACGGAATTACCCTCAACTAGGGTATGATCGCGCGCCGATCATAGATGACGAGGCGTGAAGCCGGCGCATGTTCTGTGCGCTGCGCCCTTCGCCGCAACAAGGATGTTGCCATGCTCGTCGTGATCAGCGATCTCCATCTTACCGACGGCACCAGCGGCGCGACGATCTCGCCGGGAGCCTTCGAAATCTTCGCCGAACAACTGCAGGACCTGGCCGAGTCGGCCTCGAAGCGCGTCGACGGGAGCTATCGCCCGCTCGATCGAATCGACGTACTGCTGCTGGGCGACGTGTTGGACGTGATTCGTTCGACGCGCTGGCTCTCGCGCAGCGACGTCCGTCCTTGGACCGATTCGAACAAGCCCGAGTTCGTCGAGATGGTGACGCAAATCACCGCGAACACCCTGCGACAAAACGAAGAGTCGCTCGGCATCTTGCGACGCTTGGGAACCGAAAACGTCATCCAGTTGCCGCCGGCCGACGGACTCGGTCGCCCGGCGCTCGATACGAAGCCGCAGTCGGTGCCCGTCAAAATTCATTACATGGTCGGCAATCACGACTGGTTCTATCGCCTGCCCGGCGCGGGCTACGATCTGATCCGCCAGTCGCTCGTCCGGCATATGGGCTTGGCGAACCGTCCGGAGCGACCGTTCCCGCACGATCCGCATGAGAGCGAAGAACTGCTCGAAGTGATGCGGCGGCACAAGATGCTCGCCCGCCATGGCGACATCTACGATCCGTTCAACTTCGAAGGGGACCGTAACACCAGCAGCCTCGGCGACGCGATTGTCGTCGAGTTGCTGAATCGCTTTCCCGCCGCCGTCGAACAAGAGATGGGAAGCGATCTTCCCGACGCCACGTTCGCCGGCCTGCGCGAGATCGACAACGTTCGACCGTTGCTGCTCGTGCCGGTCTGGATCGACGGTCTGCTCGAACGGACCTGCGCTTTCCCCGAATTGCGGAAGCGCGTGAAGGTGATTTGGGACCGACTGGCCGAGGAGTTCCTCTGCCAGCCGTTCGTTCGTTCGCGCGACACCTGGAACCCGAACGACTTGGTCGACGGTCTGCAGCGGGTGCTAAAGTTCAGCAAGCGACTGTCGATCGGTTGGGCCGCCGACTTGCTGCAGTTCATCAACGGCGTGCGCGGCGGCGTCGGCGAGTCGTATGCCACGCATGCCTTGGCCGAGCAAGATTTCCGCAACCGGCGGGCGCGGCACATCGTCTACGGCCACACTCACCACACGGAATGTGTGCCGCTCGACGCCAGTTACGCCGAAGGATACGTTTTGAATCAAACGTATTTCAACTCGGGAACGTGGCGACGGACGCATCGGCAAACGATTTTGGCTCCGCAAGAACACGAGTTCATTCCGGCGGACGTGATGACGTATTTGGCGTTTTTCCAAGGAGACGAGCGGAGAGGTCGGCCGTATGAAACCTGGACCGGAACCCTCGGACTCAGCCCCGCCGACAACCTCATCCGCCGAATCGACCCTGCGGTCCGCAACGCCGCTCTTCGCACCGAACCGGTTTCGCCATCAGCGATACGAGGGCGCGGACCGCACTTCACCCCCGCGGGTGCTCCGACCTCCGCCACCCCCACTCGCCGGCGGTAGCGATTGGCGCGAAACGTTGCGGCACGCAGCGCGGCGCCTCCGGCTCGGAGGCGTCGGGGTCGTGTACTTGATGCACGGCACGTTCGCCGGAACCGACGCGGCCGGCATTCTGGCCGAACTCGGACGGCTTTTCCCTTCGGCGAGCGATGCGTTGGCGAAGCTGGCCAAAGCGGTCGTTGATGCGGCGTTTGCCGACAACGGAAATTACGTCGCCGCGTATGCCCGCATGTTTGAAGAGGCGCTGAACGCCGACGGCGGACCGCCGATCCCGGTCCGTACGTTCGCTTGGTCGGGCGAGAATCATCATCTGGGCCGCGCCGATGCCGCCGTGCGCTTGATCGATGAACTTGCGAGCACCGAGCTTCCGGCCGGGAAACGGATTCTGTGCTGGGGACATAGTCACGCAGGGAACGTCCTGGCGCTGATGACGAACTTAGTCGCTGGTGATGAGGAGTCGATCGGCTCGTTTTTCCGCGCCGCGGCGTGGCATTACCGCGTCCCGCTGCTCGGCATGGTTGACATGCCGATCTGGGAGAAAGTGGAACGTCGTCTGCGCGAAGGTTCGCGTCCGATCATCCGCGCACCGCTCGATCTCGTGACGTTCGGCACGCCGATCCGTTACGGCTGGGACTTGCAAGGCTACGATCGACTGCTGCACTTTGTGAATCACCGCCCGCGCCCCGGGCAACCACTGGAACGGGCCTTTTGGCCGCCGACGCCCGATGACGTGCGACGCGGCCTGGACGGCGATTACGTTCAGCAGTTCGGCATCGCCGGCACGAACACGTTGCCGGCCTTGTGGTCGTGGCGCGGCTGGTTTGTGGAGCAAAGGCTCGGCCGATTGTTGCAGCCCGACTTTTCGCCGCTCGACTTGACCGCGCGACTTCGGCTAGGCTTGAGGACGCCCGACGCGGGACGAACGTTGCTCGTCGACTACGGTCCCGCCGAAGGGAGCCTGGCCGAACACTTGGCCGGCCATGCGGTCTACACGAAGCTCGATTGGCTGCCGTTCCACGCGGCGGAAACGGCCCGCGAGCTGTATGCGACCGACGATGCTTGACGATCGCCCCTTGCCGCCGCGCGGAGTTTGCCTGCGATGAACCTTCTCGAACTACCGATCACCGCCCGGGCCGAGATCCCGACGTCGTACTTGGATGAGATGGGGCACATGAACGTGATGTGGTACACGCATCTGTTCAGCCGCGCCGTGTGGGGGTTGTTCGACTTGATCGGCTTCACGCATGAGTACATGCAAACGAATCAGGCCGGCAGCTTCGCGCTCGAATTGCACGTGCGGTATCTGGCCGAGGTGAAAGCCGGGCAGCACGTGACGTTGCGAACTAGAGCGCTAGCGCGAACGCCGAAGCGGATTCATTATCAGCACTTCATGACGATCGACGAGCACGATGACGTGCTCAGCGCGACGGGCGAGATCGTGAGTGCGCACGTCGACATGAACGTGCGTCGACAATCACCGTTCCCGCCGGCCTTGGCTGATGCCTTCGACCGGTTGTTGACGGAGCACACGGCACTCACTTGGCCGGCGCCCGTGTGCGGCACGATGCACGCCTAGCGCGATTGTTCGAGTTCGCGCATTTTTTCGCGGATGGCCGACGCTTCTTTGCGCTTGCCGGTGTGCTCTAAGAACTTCAACTCGTTGTCGAGCGCCAAACTGAGCAACTCGCGGTTGCCGTCGTTCTCGAGTCGGCGTTGAGCGCGGTGCATCCGATCGAGTCCGACGACGGCATCGCCGACCGAGAGATACGCCAACGCCAAATCGGCTTCCGCCTCCGAACGTTCGGGCCATTCGAAGCCGTCTTCTTGTTCGACCGCCGCCTTCAACAGGGCCAAGCCTTTGCGGCTTTGACTCCGTTGCAAGTAGATGCTTCCCAACAAGGCCGAAGCCGGCCGATAGAGTTCCGACTTCTTGTCGCCGATCAAACCGGCCAGGATCGCCGTCGCCGGGCCTCCTTGCTCAAGTTGGACCAAGGCCTTCGCTTGGCGAAGGCGGAGCCAGCGCTTCGCGAGATCGGACGGCGCCGACGTTTCGGCCCGCTTGAACGATACGAGTGCCGCTTGTGCATGACCGCGATCCAAGTACCAGCGGCCGACGGCGTGCCAAACCATCGCCTCGGCCTCGGCCGGATCGGCTCCGGCATCGGATGCGGTCGACGGCGCGACGGCGCTGATGGTCGCCAAACCCGGCAGCGGGGCCTGCGTCGCCAACAAGGCAATGACGTCGGCGGGCCAGGCTACGGCCACCGGCCGCAGGTAACCGAGTCGTTCCCAGAGGACGGGATCGAGCACCGGCTTCGGGCCCGAGATCAGCTTGACCGCGGTGACGATCGCACGTTGCCAGGTTTGCGAGGCTGCTTGGCCGCCGCCGGCACGACGTTCAGCATCGCTTTGCAACAGCAACAGATACGCGGCTTGATAGGGACAGACTTGGAGAGCCGCCTCAGCAGTACCGGCGAACGATTCGGCTGCATCGCGCGGACGATCGGCCACCATCAAGACCGTGCCGCGCAACTGAGCGGCATCAATCTCCAGCAAAACCGACCCGACCGCAGCAGCCTTCGCTGCGAGATCGACTTCCAAAGCGCGATCCAGATGGCCTTCGGAGATTCGGCTTTGAAATTGTTTGCGAGCTTCGGAGTAGGCGGTCGTCAGTTGCGGCTGCGACTTGCGGAGTTCGGCGATCCGCGTCCATCCGGGATTGCCCGGCAGCAACGTCAACTCATCGTGAACTTCCGCCAGCAAGAGATAGGTATCCTGCGGCGTCTTCGGATCGAGCGCTCGCAACACTTCCAGCGCGGTCTCCGGATGTCGCACGGCCCAGGACGAAGCGGCCGCCCAGCGGTCGGACTCTTCGCGTTCCGAAACTCGCGCCACGAGTTCGCTCGACGAGATCGAGACCTCGGCGCTGTTCCCCAGGAAGTTCTGTCCGACGACGTCGAAGACCGGTTTACCCGGCGCACGCTTGCCGTCTGCGGCCGACTTTTCGAACAGCGCTCCCCAATCGCTCGGGGTCTTGCTCATGCAACCGGCGGCAAACAGCGAAATTATCACCGCTGTCAGAAAGCGGCGGAGTCGTACGTTGCTGATGATCATCGTCGAGCTCTTCGGTTAGTACGTCTTGGGATACAGGCTGTGGAAGCGGAAGATCTGCTGCAGCTTCGTCTCGGGAGCCGAGGCCCGCAGTACTTCCGGCGGATTAAAACTGTTGAGCGTGCCGACCGCATCCGGCGAGTTCGGATGCAGGCTCAACTCGGGCAGCAGTTCTTGCGACAGCGCAGCCGATTCGGAGGGGGTGTTGAACACATAGGGCCGAATCATGATGACCAACTCGGTCCGCGTCCGATTCGTTTGCTGGCGACGGAAGAAGTAGCCGATGACCGGCAGTTTGCCGAGAATCGGCACTTCGGCCCGATTGTCGGTCAACTGCTCATCGATCAAACCGCCGATCGCCACGGCCAAACCATCTTTCGCGACGACGGTGCCGTTGACGACGCGCGTATTCAACACGTCGATCGAAAGGTCTTGGACTTGGCCCAATGAGTTGACGATCGGAATCGTCGCACCGTCGAAGGTGACGTCCGACTGCTGCTGCGACACGCGTAGCGTGACCGTGCGATCGGCATTGATATTCGGCGTGACGAGCAGGCCTTGGCCGACTTGCGTGAGTTGGGTCTGCGGCGAAGGTTGTACGACCGTCGTACCACCGACCGACGTCGCCGAGCCACCCTGGTTGTAGCCGACGACCAGCGGGATTTGTTGGCCGATGAAGATCTGACTCACTTCGTTGTTCGCCGTCAGCAGCAGCGGCGTCGCCAAGTTCGTCACGCGATTGTTGTTCTCCAACAGCTGCATGCGAGCGCGAAAGTGCGCGCTGACGAACTGGAAGGTGAGGTCCTGGTCCGAGCCCGCCGGACTGTTCGCGATGTTTAACGCCGATTCGCGTTGAATGGCTTGCGGAAGAATGTCGTACGGCAAGCCAGCCCCGGTCGTCGGTGCCAGAATGTTGCCGGCCGTGAACTCGCCCGCCAGCGTGTTGCCGTCGGTGAACTCATAGTCAAAAACCGAGGTGAATTGATCGCCCAAATCGAGCGACATGATTTTGACTTCCAACAGCACGAGCGGCGTCGGGACGTCGAGTTCGGACACGAGCTGAGTGATCGCATCCATCAGTTTCTCATCGCTCGTCCGGACGACGAGTTGGCTGTTGCGCGGAATGACCGTGACGTAAACCAGCGCCTGACGGCTCCGCAGGAGCTCGTCGATCGCGGCTCGTCCCTCGGGAGATTCCGTCTCCGTGCCGGCGACCAATTGTTGAATCTGTTCCGGCGTTAGGTTGCCGACCGGCTGAGCCGCCTCGGCGGCTTGCTGTCCGTTTTGTGTTGCCTGCTGCGAGTTGGCCCCGAAGTTGCCGAGGAGACCGCTGAAGCCGGACCCGCCCGTGTTGCCGCCAAGTCCGCCGCCTAAGCCGCCGCCTAGCCCACCGCCAAGTCCGCCGCCTAAGCCGCCGCCGAGTCCTCCTCCAACTCCACCGCCGCCGATCCCGGTGCCGCCCGAGCCGCCGGTCGTATTGTTGGCGATTTGGTTGAAGGCGCTGAGCAGTGAAAAGCGGGTGAACCGTTGTTGCAGGTCTTGGCTCACCATTGAGTCGCCCGCCGTCATCGTGCCGAAGTTGAGCTGCACGCGACTGCCGAACAACCCTTGGATGGCCAGCGCCACATCGACGGGATTGGGATACAGCATCGTGAAGACTTTCATCTTCTCTTCGCGGAAGCTGCCGAGGTCGGCCTGATACTCTTCGGCCGTGTTAATGCGAATAATGCCGCTCAAACGATCTTGGCGGTAATACAGACCGTGGGACTTCGTCAGCGCGTCCAGCGCCGTCAGCGCGTCGACGTTGCGCAAGTACATCGAGACCAGAGTTTCGGCCGCGTCCATCGACGGCACGATCTTCAGGTCCGATTGATCGGAGATGACCCGCACCGCTTCGCCGAACGGCATCGAACGGAATTCAATGACGTCGAACATCGCCGTCGGGCCGGAAAGGCCGGTGGCCGACGTCGGATTCGGCGGACGAACGGGCAGCACTTCAGCGCCGTCCGTCAGCGGAATCGAATCCGCTTCCACCGCTTCGAGCGGCGGCGGCGCAGGTTGAAAGACGGTCTCTCGCTCTTGACCGCGAGCCGGCGTCGCGCTGAGACTGAGACAACTCAGCCAGACGCAGCCGAGCGCAGCCCAACGCAGCAAACCAACATGACCATCCATGGCACGTTATCTCTTATAGTTCGGCGAATCCGTTCGCCGCGGGACTCATTCCCGCCGTAACGCTCGCAATAAAACGGGCTAGTTCAAATTGATCGTCGTCCGACGATTCACAGCTTCGATCACACATTCCGTCGCGGTGAGTTTGACGACGCGCAACGGTGTGAGCGTGCCGTCGAACATCACCGAGAACTCAGCCCCTTCGCGCAAGCTGAACGTTCGATCTTCGAATTGAACGATAGCAATGACCGGCTTGTTACGCACGGCAATCCGGCCGCGCAAACGTACCACCGGCACGCCTTCGGAATCCGTCGAGGTCGGCTTCTTCTGGTCACCTTGCCCCAGCAACTCGCGAATCGCGGGGCCCGGCACCGTGGGATCATTGTTCGACGGCGGCAACTGCGGCGGCGGCACGACGGGACGCAACTCCGACCCAGGCGGCGAAAACGACGGGCCGCCCGGCGGATTCGCCGTCGGCGGGCTCGGCGGAGTCGTGGTTGCCGGCGGGACCGGTGTGAACGTCGACGGCGCCGGTTTATCGGGCGTGCCGGACGGTCTCGTTCCCGGAGCACTCGTCCCCGAAGGTGGCGGCGAGACTTGCATCGCAACCGCTTGCGACGGCGCGACGAGCGTCGACTTCGAATCTTGTTGTACTAAACGCAAGCGCGTCGGGCCGGCCGTTGCACTCGGTACAGCCGCACTCGGCGTGGGGTTCGCCACCGGCGTGGTCGTCGGTCCCGGGCCGAACAGCGATTGCGCGAAGGTCGTGTCGGCGGCGCTCGCGACGATCGTCGCTGCCAAGGCCGTTAGAAAAAACCGTGGAACGCGACTCAACATCTTAAGCGCCTCCTGCCGAAAAGAGGGCCATGAAGAAGGCGATGTACACAAAGCCGACGATGCCGCCGACGATGACGATAATAAGCGGCTCGATGATAGCGCTGAGTTGTCGGATGGCTGCTTGTAACTGCTGCTCATGAAATCGCGCTACCTCGTCTAGGACGTCGTCGATCGTGCCGGCCGATTCGCCCACCGCAACCATCCGCGCCAACAGCGGCGTAAAGGCATGCGGCGTAGCCAACGGCTCGGCTAAGGTTCCTCCCTGCATCACAGCCTGGCGTGCTGCCGAAACTCGGCCGGCTAGGTAGCGATTGTTCAGCAGTTTCTCAGACGTGCGTAATCCTTCGAGCAGAGTGATCCCGCTGCGCACCAGAATTCCTAGTGCTCGGGCAAACGAGGCCGTCCCGGCCAGGCGAATGAGTTGCCCAATGACGGGCACTCTTAGCAACCGGCGGTCTATTTGCAATCTGCCAAGGGGGTGGCAGTATAGGGCGATGAAGCCGACGGTCAATATCAATAGCCCGATGCCGATATGCGGCGCATAAGTCCGCACCCACGTCGAGACGTCGACCAGCATTTGCGTCATTGCCGGCAGCTTGCGGCCCATCCCCTGCAAGAACGATTGCAGCTTCGG
>CAMCTH010000060.1 GCA_945877965.1 Planctomicrobium piriforme
CCGGAAAAGGCGTACATCGACGTCAAGGAAGGGGACATGATTGCCCCGGGTGCCTTGCTCGCTAAGACGCCGCGCGAAGTGGCTGGTACGTCCGACATCACGGGCGGTCTGCCGCGAGTCACCGAAATCTTCGAAGCTCGCAAGCCGAAGGATCCGGCGGTCATCGCCGAGATCGACGGCACGGTCGAGATCTTGGGCGAGAAGCGTCGCGGCAAGCGAACGATCATCGTCCGCAGCGAGAGCGGCATTGAACGCGAGCACTTGGTTTCGCACGGCAAGCACTTACGCGTCCACTCGGGCGACTATGTGCGAGCGGGCGAAGCGCTCGTCGACGGTCCGCTGGTGCCGCACGACATTCTCCGGATCTCCGGCGAAGAAGCGGTGCAGCACTATCTGACCCGCGAAATTCAGAACGTGTACCGCAGCCAACGCGTGGAAATTGACGACAAGCACATCGAAATCATCGTTTCGAGCATGCTCCGCAAGGTGCGAATCGAAACGGTCGGCGACACCGGCTTGCTGCCCGGCAGCTTGATGGACCGCATCGAATTCCGTCAGGCGAACCAACGCCTGCAGGTATGCGTTCGCATCACGCAAAAGGGCGACAGCGAGTTCTCCGAAGGCTCGATCGTGCCGAAGGAAACGCTGGAACAGGTCAATGCTCAGGTCGAAGCGCTCGGCGGCACGCCCGCCAAGGGAGCTCGTCCGAAGCCCGCGACCGCTAGCACCCAGTTGCTCGGCATCACCAAGGCCTCGGTGCAAAGCGCCAGCTTCATCTCGGCTGCGAGCTTCCAAGAAACGACGAAGGTCCTCACCGAAGCGGCTCTAGCCGGCAAGGTCGACAAGCTCGTCGGTCTGAAAGAAAACGTGATCTTGGGCCACTTGATCCCGGCCGGTACCGGCTTCAAGACCTACCAAGAATCCGAAGTGCGAATCAATCCGCAAGCTTTGGAAGACTTGGCCGCCGAAAAGGACAAGGTTCTGTCGCGCAGCTTCCCGCTGCTCGACGGTGCGGCGGCCACGGCGACCGAAGAAACCAACGGGGCCCGCAAGCCCGAAGCCAAGCCGGCAGCCTCGCTCGACGCCCTGCTGGGCGGCGGCGGCGACGCTGGTTCCAACTAGCCTGACTGGAATAAACCCTCGTTCGGCGGTCGGTTCCGATGCAGATCGGACCCGCCGCCGGTCGAAAGATGCCCGAATACGCCCCGCTTCGGGCCTGCCGGCGACGGCTAGTTAGGCCAACCGGCGGCGGCTTGACAGGGCGGCCTGTTTCGATACGCTGAAAGGCTCGAAAGTTATCCCTTTTTGCAGAGAGTGAACGACCGCGTATGCCGACGATCAATCAGCTGGTGAAGAAGGGCCGTCAGGCCCCGCGCAAATTCAGCAAGAGCCCGGTGCTCACGAAGTGCCCGCAAAAACGCGGCGTCTGCTTGCAAGTGAAGACGATGACGCCGAAGAAGCCGAACTCGGCTCTCCGCAAGATCGCTCGCGTCCGTCTGTCGAACGGCAAGGAAGTGACCGTCTACATCCCGGGCGAAGGCCACAACCTGCAAGAGCACTCGATCGTGCTCGTCCGCGGCGGTCGTGTTCGCGACTTGCCGGGCGTGCGCTATCACATCGTCCGCGGTGCCCTCGATACGCTGGGCGTCACCGGTCGTAAGCGTTCGCGCAGCATGTACGGCGCCAAGAAGGGCTAAGCCGTTTAGCCGCGCGGCTTGCCCCTCGCGTCTGCCCACAACACACCACTTCATATTCATACCGAATCGTCGAAACAGTAGGAAATCAGAATGGGTCGCATCACCGCCAGCCGCAAAATGCTTTCGCCCGACGCTCGTTACAGCTCCGAGCTGGTGAGCAAGTTCATCAACTGTTTGATGTACGACGGCAAGAAGACTCGCGCCACCAAGGTCTTCTACGACGCGATGGATATCGTGGCCGATAAGATCAAGGACGTGGAGCCGATCGAAGTCTTCAATCGGGCCGTCGACAACGTGAAGCCGGAAGTCGAAGTTCGCTCGAAGCGCGTCGGCGGTGCCGCTTACCAAGTGCCGATGCAAGTCAACCGCGTCCGTCAGCTCTCGCTGGCCATCCGCTGGTTGCTGATCGCCGTCCGGGAGAAGAAGGGTCGTGCCATGCACGAGAAGCTCGCTGAAGAGCTCCTCTCGGCCTACAAGCGTGAAGGCGCCGCCGTCACCAAGCGTGACAACGTCCACCGCATGGCCGACGCCAACAAGGCGTTCGCGCACTTCGCCTGGTAGTCTGCATCCGCTAAAATTCAACGCCGTAGAGCGACTTTCGCTCTGCGGCGTTTTTATGCGCCTCGCTCCCCCGCCCTGCCCTCGGATTCGCCTCGGCGAGTACCCTCATGGCCCGCAATCTCGCCGACATCCGCAACATCGGCATCATCGCCCACATCGATGCCGGCAAGACCACGCTCACCGAGCGGATGCTGTTCTACGCCGGCAACATCCACCGCATGGGCGACGTCGACAAAGGGACGACGACCACCGACTTCGACCCGGAAGAGCAAGAGCGCGGCATCACGATCTATGCGGCGTGCGTAACGTTTCCCTGGCGCGACTGTACGATCAACTTGATCGACACGCCGGGGCACGTCGACTTCACGGCCGAGGTCGAGCGGAGCCTCCGCGTGCTCGACGGCGCCGTCGTGGTCTTTAGCGCCCGCGAAGGGGTCGAGGCGCAAAGCGAGACGGTCTGGCGACAGGCCGACCGCCATCATGTGCCGCGGCTCGCGTTCATCAACAAGCTCGATCGCGAAGGGGCCGACTTCTTCGGCACGATCGAAGAGATCCGCACCCGTTTGGAAGCGAACCCGGTGCCGATTCAGATCCCCGTCGGCCTCGGCCCGCCGCACTTGCCCGATCGCTTCCGCGGCCTGATCGACTTGGTGCGAATGAAGCAAGTCACCTTCCCCGCCGAGACGCAAGGTCGCGAAGAACTGCTGGAAGAGATCCCCGCCGAGTTGCTCGACGACGCAACCGAGTGGCGTAACAAACTGCTCGAAGCGCTGTACGACTACAGCAACGAGCTGATGGAGCTCGGCCTGGCCGAAGAACCGATCCCCGAAGAGTTGCTACATCGCGTGCTGCGCGAAGCGACGATCTCGCGCAAGATCGTGCCGGTGCTGTGCGGCACGGCCCTCGATCGGATCGGCATTCCGCCGGTCCTCGATTCCGTGGCCCGCTATCTGCCGAGCCCGCTCGACGTGCCGCCGGTGGAAGGCGTCGACCCGAAAAAGCCCGAGAAAAAGCTAATTCGGAAGCCCGATCCGAGCGAGCCGTTTTGCGGCCTCGTCTTCAAAATCCTGGCCGACAAGCACGGCGACTTGGCGTTCGTTCGCGTCTACAGCGGCACGCTCAAGTCGAACACCCGCGCGTACAACCCGGGCAAAGACGAGAAGGAAAACATCGCGCAGCTCTGGCACATTCAGGCCGACGATCGGAAGCAAGTCGACCAGGTCGAAGCCGGCGACATCATCGGCATTATCGGCCTGCGGCACTCGATCACCGGCGACACGCTCTGTGAAGTGAAAGAGCCGATCTTGCTCGAAACGATTCGGTTCCCGGACACGGTCATCTCGATGGCGATCGAGCCCGAGACGTCGGCGGAGCGGAAGAAGCTCGGCGACGTGCTGGAGATGCTCAAGCGGCAAGACCCGACGTTCCGCGCCGGCGACAGCGGCGAGACCGGGCAGACGATCATCAGCGGCATGGGCGAGCTACATTTGGAAGTGATCAAGCATCGCCTCCTCCGCGATTTCAAGCTGAACGTGAAGGTCCACAAGCCGCGCGTCAGCTATCGCGAAACGCTCAAATCGGCGGTCGAAGTGACGGGCGAATGCCATCAACAAATCGCCGGGCAGAACTTGTTTGCTAAGGTTCGTATCCGCGTGGAGCCGACCGGGCCTACGTCGATTTTGGATGCGGTCAAAGCCAACGTCGCACGCACCGCGAAGACGACTTCGGTGCTGAATCTGGCTGGCGATTCGCTGCCCGGGCCGTTTCAGGTCGCTGCGAGCGAGGTCCTCACGCAGCAGTGCGAAGGGAGCGGCCTGCTCGGCTTTCCGCTGATGAACGTCCGCGTGAAACTGCTCGGCGGCGAAGCGCACGAGACCGAGAGCAACGAGTTGGCGTTCCGCCGCGCGGCGGCTGACGCGTTTCATAAGGCCCTGGAAGCGGCGGGCGAAACGTTGCTCGAGCCGATCATGAAGCTCGAAATCACAACGCCGGAAGAGAATCTCGGCGACATCGTGGCCGACCTGCAGAAACGCCGCGCGACGATCACCGAGACGCTGCTCCGCGGCCGCAATACGGTCGTGATGGCCCTGGCCCCGCTGGCGTCGCTGTTCGGCTACTCCGGCGCCATCCGCAGCCTTTCGCAAGGCCGCGCGAGCTGCTCGATGGAACCCTCCGCCTACGGCCCCGCCCCGGACGACATCGCCAACACGTTCCGGCTGTAAACGCCGCGTTAGTCGACCTCGTCGGACGCTGTTTGCGTCGCCGTTCTGGGCGAAGTTCGCTATGACAGGACGCGAACGTAGCCCAGGGACGAGAATCGGCAGCAAATTCAATCCAACGAATCGCTGTCAAGTCGGCCGCCGTTCTTTTCTAACCGCTCCAGATTCTCATGATTCTCGGAGAAAGCTCGATTTTCTGAGCTCGATCGCCGAAAAGCATGGGACTCTAAAACTTCTTAGGGCGGCCGTTGACAGCATGGGGCAAGTCTCTTAGGATTGCCGTTTCCCAATTTTTGGGGAACAGCCCGTCGGGCAGAACGATCTGCCTGTCGGATGCACGAAATGGGTCGCACGTAACCAGAACGAGACGATAGCCGTGGCCGGAACGACGCACGAAATCATTCGCATTCGGATGGAAGCTTACGATCACTCGGTTCTCGACCAGAGCGCCGCGGAGATCGTCGATACGGCCAAGCGTACCGGCTCGGAAGTTCACGGCCCCATTCCGCTGCCGACTCGGATTGAGCGCTACACGGTGCTCGCCGGTCCGCACATCGACAAGAAGGCCCGTCAGCAGTACGAAATTCGGACGCACAAGCGCCTGATCGACATCCTGCGTTCGACGGCCAAGACGATCGAAGCGCTGAACAAGCTCAGCTTGCCAGCCGGTGTCGATATCAAAATCAAGGCTTCGGCCAGACACTAAAACCAACACACATGCAACGGAAGCCCTTGGGGTAACCGGCGGCAATGTCCGCTGTCTCCCTAAGTGCAAAACCTCGCAAGGCTAACGACGATGGCAATGGGATTACTCGGCCGTAAGGTCGGGATGACGCAGATTTTTAGTGAGACGGGCGAAGCCGTGCCGGTAACGGTGGTTCAGGCGGGTCCCTGTCGTGTTCTGCAAATTCGCTCGCTGGCTCGCGATGGTTATGACGCCGTGCAGTTGGGCTTCTCGGATAAGCCCCGTCGGCTCGCCGCTCGCAGCGAGCGCGGCCATGTGACGAAGCTCGACAGCAAGCGATCGAAGCGTCTGTCGGCTGGCGGCGTTGAGGCCCCGGCGAAGGCGGACTGTGAGCCGCAGCGGCTCGTCCGCGAATTCCGCATCGGCGATGCTGCCAAGACCGGCGAATACAAGGTCGGTCAAGTTCTGACCGTTGAGTTGTTCAACGGCGTTAAGTCGGTCGACGTCACCGGCTTCACTAAGGGTCGCGGTACCTCGGGCGTTATGGTTCGCCATAACTTCAAGGGTCAGCGAGCCACGCACGGTGCCAAGAAGGTACATCGTCACGCCGGTTCGACGGGCTGCAACACTTGGCCTGCTCGTACCTTCAAGGGTCGCCGCATGGCGGGCCGTTACGGCAATGAGCAGAGCACGATGCGAAACGTCAAGTTGGCTCGGATCGACGTCGAGACCGGCTTGTTGCTGATCCGCGGTGCAGTGCCGGGCTTCAATGGTGCTTATGTCATTGTGAAGCCGTCGAACATTCTGAAGTAAGTCATTTTGAATTGAGCTCGCGGCCTGTCATGGGTTGCGTCGCAGATAAGAACGAACACGGTAGTTACGAAGGACGGTCGGTATGGCAAGTTTGCCCATCTACAATCGCACGGGTGTCGAAGTCGGCAAGTACGACATTGACACGGACCTGCTCGCGCCGACGATCAACAAGCAATTGCTGCACGACGTCGTGGTGATGTATCAGTCGAATCTCCGCGTCGGCACGGCACGGACGAAGAGTCGCGCCGAAGTCCGCGGTTCGACAAAGAAGATGTATCGCCAGAAGGGAACGGGTAACGCCCGCGCCGGTTCGCGTCGCAGCCCGGTCCGCTTGGGCGGCGGTCATACGTTCGCCAAGCGTCCGCGCGATTGGTACTTCCGCTTGCCGCGCAAGGCCGTGCAGTTGGCGACTCGCATGGCGATCGCTTCGAAGATTGTCAGCGATCAGGTGGTGGTGATCGACGAGTTGAAGTTCGCTTCGCCGAAGACCAAGGAAATGCAAGGCATTCTCAAGGCTCTGAAGGTTGACGGCGGCAGCTTGTTGGTCGCGACGGCCGGGATCGACAAATTGGTTTATCTCAGTGCTCGCAATATCGACAAGGTCTCGATCTCGTCGGTCGCGGATTTGAACGCTCTGGCCATCTTGATGCCTCGCAAGATGTTGGTGACCAAGGAAGCGCTCGACGTGATCAAGCAACGGGCGACCGCAGCTGCCGAGTAAGGCGAGAAGAAACAAGGTGCAACATGGCTGATACATCCAATACCACGACCGGTTTGCTGCGACCCGACCAGATCATTCTGCGTCCGTTGGTCACCGAAAAGGGCGTGCATCGTTCGAGCCGTCACAATGCGTACGCCTTCGAGGTCTCGCCGGTGGCGACGAAGGTCGACATCCGTCGGGCGATCGAAGAGATGTTTCATGTGAAGGTTGTGAAGGTTCACACGCAGAACCGCAAGGGCAAGCCGCGTCGCACGCGGATGAAGGCGGCCCACACGGCCGATTGGAAGAAGGCGATCGTGAAGCTCCATGCCGAGCACCGGATCGAGTTGTTCTAGTCGCCGAGTTGATTCAAATATAAAGACGCGACATCGGTCGCCGACCTGCAGGAAAGAAGACGATCATGGGTATTCGACGCTATAATCCGGTAACGCCGGGCCGCCGCGGGGCGAGCGTAAGCGATTTCAAAGAGCTGACGAAGGGTGCCAAGCCTGAGCCGTCGCTGCTGATTCGCAAGAAGAAGAAGGGCGGCCGTAATAACCAAGGCGTCATTACGGTTCGTCATCGCGGCGGCGGCCACAAGCAGCACATCCGCATGATCGACTACAAGCGTGACAAGGACGGGATCTCGGCCAAGGTCGACTCGATCCAGTACGATCCAAATCGCTCGGCCCGCATTGCCTTGCTGGTTTATGCCGACGGTGAGAAGCGGTACATCATCGCTCCCGACGGTTTGACGGCCGGCGACTCGGTGATCAGCGGTGCGGATGCTCCTCCGTCGGTCGGCAACTGTCTGCCGCTCAAGAACATTCCGATCGGCATGAAGATTCACGCCATCGAAATGCGTTTGGGCAAGGGTGCTGCGATCTGCCGTTCGGCTGGAACGAGTGCCGTGCTCGCCGCTCGCGATGCCGACTGGGCACAAATCAATCTGCCGAGCGGTGAAATTCGCCGTGTTCCGGCGACCTGCAAGGCGACGATCGGCGGGGTCGGCAATGCCGACCATATGAACATTGTGATTGGTAAGGCGGGCCGCAATCGCTGGAAGGGCATCCGCCCGACCGTTCGCGGTACCGCGATGAATCCGATCGACCATCCGCACGGCGGTGGTGAAGGCCGCACGAAGGGCGGTCGTCATCCGGTCAGCCCGTCGGGAAAGCTCGCCAAGGGCGGTCGCACGCGGAAGCCGGGGAAGCCGGGCAGCACGTCGATCGTGCGTCGCCGCAAGTCGCGTCGCTACGGCCAGCTGAAGTTGAAGTAGTCATTGCTGAATCAAGTTTTGTGAATCGTCGGTTTGTCCGCAGTTGTGAAGTGAGAAGGTGCTATGGGACGTTCGCTGAAAAAAGGTCCGTTTGTCGATCCTAAGGTTTACGCCAAGGTCGAGAAGCTGAACGAGCGCGGTTCGAAAGACCCGATCAAGACCTGGGCTCGCCGCTGCACGATTGTGCCGGAGTTCGTGGGTCACACGTTCATGGTTCACAACGGCAAGCAGCACATTAAGGTGTTCGTCAGCGAAGAAATGGTCGGGCACAAGCTCGGCGAGTTCTCCCCGACGCGTACCTTCCGCGGCCACGGCGGCGTGAAGAAGAAGGAAGATAAGTAGTATACAGCAGTGGCCAGTGGTCGGTTGCCAGTGGCCAGTTTGAGAAGAATGGATTGCTGACTGCTAACCACTGACCACTGACAAGTTTTATGGCATACACCGCAACACACCGCTTTGCCCGCATCAGCCCGCGTAAGGTTCGCTCGTTGGCGAACCTGATCCGCGGCAAGCATGCCGACCAAGCGCTCGACATTTTGAAGTTCATGCCTCATCGCGGGGCGCGGCTGCTGGAAAAGGTGCTGAAGAGCGCCCTGGGCAACGCGGAAGACCGCCGAGCTCGCGACGTCGCTGCGTTGATCGTCACCGACGCTCGCGTCGACGGCGCCCCGATGTTCAAGCGAATCAAGCCGGTCTCGCGGGGCCAGGCTTACATGATCAAGCGTCGTTCGAGCCACATCAAAGTGTCGCTCGATAACCTGTAACTCACTGATTAATTCACCTGATTTAATTCAAACGGCGACGTAACTCGCTCACGAACGGAACTGGATAATGGGTCAGAAAGTAAATCCGATCGGCTTCCGCACCGGCATCATGATCGGTTGGAAGAGCCGTTGGTATTCGTCAAAGAAAGAATTCGGCGATCTGCTGCTTGAGGACTTCAAAGTTCGGAAGTTCATCAAGGAGAAGTTCAAGTCGGCCGCGATTCCGAAGGTCGAGATCGAGCGGACGCGGGATGAAGTGAAGGTCATTTTGTTCACGGCTCGCCCCGGTGTGATCATCGGTCGCAAGGGCCAAGAAGTGGAGCGTCTGCAGGCCGAATTGCAGGGCCTGATCGGTCGCCGCGTGAACATCAAGATCGAAGAAGTCAGCCGTCCGGAAATTCAGGCTCAGTTGGTCGCCGAAGACATTGCCGAGCAATTGTCGAAGCGGGCCAGCTTCCGCCGCACCATGAAGCGCTCCGCCGACCAGACGATGGAAGCGGGCGCCAAGGGAATCAAAATACAACTTGCAGGTCGACTGGGCGGATCCGAAATGGCCCGCCGCGAAAAGCAAATCGCCGGCGCCATGCCGCTCTCGACGTTGCGAGCCAAGATCGATTACGGCTTCACCGAAGCCGTCACGCCGCAAGGTAACATCGGCGTTCAAGTGTGGGTCAACCAAGGTATGTACGAGGACGACGCCAATGGCGATGATGCCCAAGCGGGTCAAGCACCGAAAAAGCCAAAGAGGACGTATAAAAGGTGAGGCTACGCGGGGTAACCGCGTAGTATTCGGCGACTTCGGCCTGCAAGCGACGCAGGGTGGCTGGTTGAGTGCGCAAACAATCGAAGCCGGTCGTGTGAGCGCTCAGCAGTACCTGCGGAACGAAGGTCGTTTGTACGTCCGGGTCTTCCCACACAAGTCCATCACGTCGATTCCCCTGGAAACGCGGATGGGTAAGGGTAAGGGAGAGCCGGATTACTGGGCAGCCGTCATCAAGCCGGGAACGGTCTTGTACGAAATCGCCGGAGTGCCGGAAAGCGCAGCTAAGATGTGCTTCCGTCGCTTGGCGCACAAGATGCCGGTCTCGGTCCGATTTATTCGTCGCCGCGTGATGTAATTAGGATTGAGTAAAGATGAAAGCCGCTGAACTGCGTGAGATGAGCGACGAGCAGCTGACGCTGACCTTGAAAGAGACGATCGAGAACTTGTTCCGATTGAAGATCAAGGCCGCGACGGAAAAGCTGGAGTCGCCGACCGAACTGAAAAAGCATCGCCACCTGGCCGCCCGGATCAACACCGTGCTGCGTCAGCGCGAACTGAAGAAGGCCGCCGAGACACCGGCCGCCGTCTAATAAGAATAAGTCCGAAGTAGAACACTGATCCCCAGAACCACGAACGATTTCCTGCCATGCCCAAGCGAGTAGCCGTCGGCGTCGTGATGACCGACAAGATGGAAAAGAGCCGCCGCGTCGAGATCCCGCGTCTCGTGCGTCACGCTGAATACGGCAAGATCCTGCATCGCAAGACGGTCTGTCACATCCACGACGAGAAGAACGAGTCGCACATCGGCGACACGGTCGAGATCGTCGAGTGCGCTCCGAAGTCGCGGCTGAAGCGTTGGGAGTTGGTTCGGATCTTGAAGAAGAGCACGATCGTCGACTTGGCCGCCTTGCGAGCCGCCGAGAAGGCTCAGGCCGAAAGCGAACAAGCCGTCACTGAGAAGCCGCCGGTCGCCAAGTAGTCCACGAACACAACGGCTCGCCACGACCGTCGGTCGAGTGCGACGCTGAGTCCGCGAGAATTCAGGAAGAGCAGCTATGATTCAGATGCAAACCCGCATGGCCGTCGCCGATAACACTGGCGCCAAAGAGGTCATGTGCGTGAAGGTGCTGGGGGGAACTCGCCGTCGTTACGCGGGCTTGGGCGACATCGTCGTCTGCAGCGTGAAGTCGGTGATCTCCGGCAGCGAAATCAAAAAGGGTCAAGTGGTGAAGGGGGTCGTCGTCCGTTGCAAGTCGCCGACCCGGCGCGTCGACGGCAGCTACGTTCGCTTCGACGCTAACGCTCTGGTCCTGATCGATAACGACAAGAACCCGCGGGGCACGCGTATCTTCGGTGCCGTGGCCCGCGAACTTCGTGATAAGAATTTCATGAAGATCGTCAGCTTGGCACAAGAGGTGGTCTGATGCGAATCA
This sequence comes from Planctomicrobium piriforme, assembly GCA_945877965.1. GTDB lineage: Bacteria > Planctomycetota > Planctomycetia > Pirellulales > PNKZ01 > CAMCTH01. Next base: position 10,915 of record CAMCTH010000060.1, read on the forward strand.
AGGTGGGAGATACGGTCAAGGTTATCACGGGCGACGACCGGGGCGAATCCGGCAAGGTCGTGCGTGTCTTGACGACGAAGAACAAAGTCGTGGTTGAAGGCATTAACAAGGTCTACAAGCACGTCAAGCGCAGCCAAAAGAACCCGCAAGGGGGACGGTTGTCGATCGAGATGCCGGTTCACGTTTCCAACGTGATGCTGCTCTGCCCGACGACCGGCCAGCCGACGAAGGTCGGCATGCGGAAGACGGCCGACGGCGGCAAAGAGCGATTCGCGAAGGTCAGCGGTGCGGCGGCCGGTTTGGTCACGCCTCCGGCCTCGAAGCGGATTGCGGATCGCAAGAAGAAGAGCTAGTCGGGCACGCAAGTTATTTCATTACTCAGTAAGGCAGGACGGTGCTTCGGCGCCGCACGGCAAGTAGGTTCGTCATGGCTGCAAAATCAACGAAAAAAGAAGCGAAGTCCGTCGAGTCGACCGTCGAAGCGCCGGCCGTGCCGCGCCTGCTGGAACGGTATGAGCAAGTCGTGCTGCCGCACCTGGGCGAAAAGTTCGGCCGCAATAACCGCTTGTCCTTGCCGCGCCTGCTGAAGATCGTCGTCAGCATGGGCGTCGGCAGCGCGGTGCAAGAGAAGAAGCACATGGAAGAGGCGCTGGCCGCGCTGACGATCATCACCGGCCAAAAGCCCGCTCCGTGCAAGAGCCGGGTCGCCATCTCGAACTTCAAGCTTCGCGAAGGTCTCGACATCGGCGCCAAGGTCACGCTCCGCGGCCCGCGGATGTGGGAGTTCTTGGATCGTCTGATCTCGGTCGTCCTGCCGCGAGTGCGCGACTTCCGCGGTCTGAGCCCGAAGGCCTTCGACGGTCACGGCAACTACAGCCTCGGTCTGACCGAGCATGTCGTGTTCCCCGAAATCAATCCGGACAAGTTCACCCGCACGCAGGGTATGAACATCGCCTGCATCACTTCGTCGGACAGCAACGACGAAGCCCGCGAACTTCTGCGTGCGTTGGGCATGCCATTTCGCGTGGAAGAAGACGGCAAGAAGTCGCCGGCTGCGTAAGCTGACGAGTTTGAAGATTACGACGGTAGTTTAGAAGACAAGAATCGACTGTTACTGAAACGATTCTCGACAGGTAATTGAATGGCAAGTAAATCGAAGATCGCAAAAGCGAACCGGACGCCGAAGTTTTCGTGCCGTCGCGAATCGCGCTGCAATTTGTGCGGTCGACCCCGCGCAGTGTACCGCAAGTTCGGCCTGTGTCGGATTCACTTCCGTGAACTGGCCGACAAAGGTTTGATCCCCGGTCTGCGCAAAGCCAGTTGGTAGCCCCGAGCCGCTGGTACAAGAGCCGAGTTGGTAAAAGAGACCTAGCAAGATGATGACCGACCCTATCGCCGACATGCTGACCCGCATCCGCAATGCGGTCCGTGTCGAACACACGACTCTCGAACTCCCGCTTTCCAAAGTGAAAAAGGGAATGGCCGAGGTGCTTAAGCGCGAAGGCTACATTTGGGACTTCGAAGAAGTGGGTGAAGAGCCGCTCCGGCAACTCCGCCTGCATCTGAAGTACGGTCCCAACGGCGAGCGCGTGATTCGCTTTATCAAGCGGGTCAGCTCTCCCGGCCGTCGCGTCTACAGCGCCTCGCGCGATCTGAAGCCGGTCCTCAACGGACAAGGCATCAAGATCATCAGCACGAGCCGCGGTGTGGTGAGCGACCGTGAAGCCCGTCAACGCAAGCTCGGCGGCGAAGTGCTGTGCGAGCTGTACTAGTCGTCGGCGATCCCCGATCGTCCGCGGCACGAAATCAAGTATTGAACCAATTGAGTCCGAAGTCTGAGGCGTAACGATGTCCCGTATCGGCAAGAAACCGGCGAAGCTCCCCAACGGCGTCAAAGTGACGGTCGAAGGCGACAACGTGCTCGTCGAAGGTCCGAAGGGTAAGCTCAAGCAAGCCCTCCGTCCGGAAGTGACGATCGCCGTCGCCGACGGCAACGCGGTCGTCTCGCGAACCGCAGAGACCCGTCAAGGCCGCGCCATGCACGGTCTTTATCGGGCCTTGCTCGTGAACATGATCAAG
>CAMCTH010000061.1 GCA_945877965.1 Planctomicrobium piriforme
GGGGCCGGTGCCGGTCGGACAGGCCGTCACGTATGAAATCCGCGTGAAGAACCGCGGCCTCAAGAGCGCTGAAGGGGTCGACGTCGTCGCCTACTTCTCGGAAGGGATTGAGCCCGAGAAGGCCGAGGGGCACGGCTTCGAAATTCAGCCCGGCATGATCATCTTCAAGACGCTGCCGACCGTCGGTGCCGGCCAAGAGCGCGTGCTGAAGGTAACGGCCCGAGCTCAAGCGGCCGGCAACCATCGGCTCCGCGTCGAGTTGCAGAGTGCCGCGCCGCAGACGCAACTGTCGCACGAAGACGCCACGTTCTTTTACGCCGACGAAGGTTCGCTCGGCGCAGCAACGTCGGCTCCGACGCAAGTCCGACCGACCGCGAGCACGCAATTGCTTGGGCCGACCGCGACCCCGAAGCCGCTCATGCCGACGGCATCGCCGATTCCGACGAGCCCGCGGACGAATGGACTTCGGTAGTCGCTGCGATCAACTCTTTACTGCACGGCGCGAAGTTACTTCGCGCCGATGCAGTACAGATTCTCGTACGTGCGGATGAAGATCTGCCCGTCGGACAAGGCCGGCGTTGCGTTGCAATGCTCGCCGAGGTTGTTCTTCGCGACGAGATCGAACTTCTCCGGGTTCGGGCGGAACACGACCGTCTCGCCCGACTGGCTGGTCACATAGGCCAAGTCGCCGGCCATGACGATCGAGCCCCAGTAGCTCCCCATTCGCTCGGCCCACACCTCTTTGCCGGTCGCCGCTTCTAGGCAGCGAATCGTGCTCGGTCCCGCATCGGGAATATAGACGTGGTCGCCGATGATCACGCCGGTGCCGATGCTCTGCGGATTGCGGGGCACGTCCCAGAGCTTGTTCTTGCCGGTCAGGTCGCCGCTGCCGTCGAGTTTGAAACCGGTGGCCAATCCGCTGAAGCCGTTGATGGCAACGCACAAACCTTTGCCGAGCATCGGCGACGAGTAGGCGAGGTCCCCTTTGCCGCTTTCGAGTTTGTATTCCCAGATGATCTTGCCGTCGTTCGGCGCGTACGACACGACTCGCGACGGTTGGAAGCAAAGAATCTGCTCGACGCCGTTGAGCTTCGTGACGAGCGGCGTGCTCCAACTTCCCTTGTAGCCGCTCCGCTCGCGATTCGGTTCCGGCACGCGCCACAGGTCGCGGCCCGTCGCCAGATCGAACGCTCCGAAGAACGGCGCCGCGCCCGGGGCGCAGTTCTGATAGACCCGGTCTTGAGGGATCACCGGCGAGGCGGCGTACCCCCACTCATGCTTGAACTCGCCGAGGTCGCGGTGCCAAATTTCTTTGCCGTCGACGTCGTAGCAAAACAGGCCGGCCGAGCCGTGCCAGACGACGACGGACTTGCCGTCGGTCGCCGGTGTCGGTGCGCCGTACGGGTTCGTCTTGTGCGTCGGCAGAACGCGGTCGAAGGCGACGACCTTCGACCACAGCAGGCTGCCGTCGGCGCGGTTGTAGCAATACAGGCCCCGCTGCGTCCCGTCTTCGTTGCCGATCGTGATGAAGACCCGATTGCCGGTGACGACGGGGCTGCTGTTGCCAGGATGCGGCAGCGCGACCTTCCACTTGACGTTCTTGTCTTGGCTCCACTCGGTCGGCAAATTCTTTTCATCCGAGAAGCCGTCGCCGCGGGGACCGCGGAAAGCCGGCCAGTCGGCGGCGCGAACGACTTCCGACGAAACCAAGCTGGTGCAGATCAAGACGAGGGCGAGCCGAAGCATGGCAACCTCCAAAACCGGTGGGAATGGGCGAGCGGGTGGGCGAGTAAATCGCCGGCGACGCGGTCGTCGGCGACGAGCGATCATCGTAACATAAGCGGCGTCGGACGCGAACAACTCCACCGGACCCCCAATATCAGTAGCGCTATGTCGCACGTTCCGCTCGGTCGCTATCGGCATTACAAGGGAAACGAGTACACGGTTCTGGGGGTCGCGCGGCATAGCGAGACGCACGAGGAACTCGTCGTCTATCGGCCCGAGTACGGCGAACGCGGACTCTGGGTCCGCCCGGTCGGCATGTTCTTGGAGAACGTGACGATCGACGGCCGCGAGGTGCCGCGGTTCTTGTTCTTGCACGCTGAGTAACGTTTCGTTTGTCATGTTACTTCACCACGCCGTCCAGCCGCCGTCGACGAGTAGGTTCTGCCCCGTGATGTAACTCCCGGCATCGCTGGCGAACAGCAGCAAGCCTCCCTTCAATTCGTGCGGCAAGCCCATCCGCCCTTGCGGCACCTTCGTGCTCAAGCGGCGTTCCATCTCGGCGGGAATGCCGTTGGGGATCGGAAACGGGCCTGGGCTAAGGCAGTTGACCCGCACGTTGTCGCCGGCCCAGTAGACGGCGAGATGCCGCGTCATGTGGATCGTTCCCCCTTTGAGCGCGTGATATTGCACAGGGCTCGCGACCGCCACGCCGGCGTAAGCGTCGGGGTACGAGGCGACGACGCCGTACATCGAGCCGATCATCACAATGCTGGCCGGGGCCGAGCGCGCGACGGCATGATCGCGCAACATCCGAGCCAGGATGAACTAGGCCGTGTTGTTACGGAGGTGTTCGTCGAACTCGGCGGCGGTGACGTTCGTCAGATCGTGCGCCGCGGCGGCCCGACTGATGGCGTTGTTGATGAGAATATCGAGTCGTCCCGCGGCATGTTCGATGGCTGCTGCGAAGCCCGCCTCGCGCGACTTCTCGTCGAGTTGATCGAGGGCCACGCCGCCGTGCCGAGCCCCAAACGGCGCGGGCAACGAATCGGCAAACGCTTGAGCCTTCTCTTGCTCACGACTCGCGACGACGACCGTCGCCCCGGCCTCGGCCAACGCCCGACACAATGCCGAGCCCAAATGCCCGGTCCCGCCGGTCACTAGGGCCGCCTTGCCGCGGAGATCAAACAGTTCTTGAATCGTCGGTTCTTGAGCAGGCAACGTCGGCATAAAAATAAGGTCCGCTATTCGAGTTGATGTTTCTAAAAAATGCTGAGCCGCCGCGTCCTCGCGGCGACGCTCTCGTACTGACCACTTACGTCACAATCGATCTCCGCTCGTGCGCGTCAATTTCGCTGAAACCGCGCACCCCTATTGGGTACCTTAATTCTGCGCGGTTTCGGGTCGTGTCGCCGCGCAGACTGCGCGATCTGCTGCGACGTAAGTCAGGATTCACCGTCATCGGTTTGTTGCCTCTGTATTCCTTCCGCGAAGCCGACGTTGCTCGACCTTACTCCCCTACCGATGTCGCACCCAGCCAACTTTTTGGCCGGCCCGTCCTGACGAAAGTCAGCACTAAGTAAGTCGTGCAAAATGCGTATGCTTCACCGGCCCGCCGATCCGCGCACGAATATCTCCCGAGGCGATCGCGCCGGCAAGTTCCCCGAACACTTCATCAAGCGCAGCCAGGAACGCCTCGACGTGCCGCGGCTCGTGGGCCAGCATCGGGTTGAAATGTCCGCAGGCCAGAAAACCGCGCGGCAACATCCGGGCCGTCAGCAGCGTAGTGAGCGCCGCCGCCTCGGGATGCTGGAAGCCGAACGTCGCCATCTCGGGCCGACCGCCGACTTGTACCGGCACGCGATGCTTTTCGCCGAGCCGTCGCCAACCTTCCTGCACCGCGCCGCCGATCTTTGCCAAATGCGCGGGCACATCAATTCGCATCATCTTGCGAACCGTCGCCAACGCCGCCGCGGGGCCGACCCCTTCGGTCCAGTAGGCGCTTGAGATAAACGACTCTTGCGCGGCTTGCATCGTCTCGGCCGTCCCGAAGACGGCCCCCATCGCGAAGCCGTTGCTGATCGCCTTCGCCATCACGGCGAGGTCGGGGTTCACGCCGTACTTTAAATGCGCGCCGCCGCAGCAGAGTCGCCAACCGATCGAGATCTCGTCGAAGATCAACTTTGCACCGATCCGATCGCACCGCTCGCGGACCCCTTCCAAGAAACCGGGGTCGGGCTCCGTGTAGCGCGTCGTCTCCATGACGATCGCGGCCAGGTTCTTGCCGTCGCGCGCGATGAGGGCGTCGAGTTCGTCGAGCTTGTTGTAATGAAACGGCAACGTCGTCCCGGCGAGGACCGACGGCACGCCTTTCGGGTCGAGCCCGGGTAAGAGATGTTTGTCGAGTCGACCGACGAAGTTCTCGTCGTTCGGCGTGGCGAGATTCGCGGCCAAGTACCAATCGTGCCAACCGTGGTATCCGCAGACGGCAATCTTGTCGCGACCCGTGCTTGCCCGCGCGATGCGGACCGCAACGGCCATCGCGTCGCCGCCGCCGCGGGTGAACCGAGCCATCTTGGCCCACGGATGAATTTGCAACAGCAGCCGCGCGAGTTCAACTTCGTCGTGGGTTTGCAACGTCGCCATCGAGCCGAATTGCACGCGGCGAATCACCGCGGCGTTCACGTCGGGGTCGGCGTAGCCCAAGATGCACGCCAAGATTCCGCCCGACGCGAAGTCGATGAACTTGCGCCCCTCGGTGTCGATCAATTCGCAACCGCGGGCCTCTTCGTAGTAGGCGGGCCACTGGTCGGGGGCAAACTGCTCGGGTCGCTTCGACAGGAGTTGCGTCCCGCCGGGGATGATCTCTTTGGCGGCCCGATACTGCTGCTGCACGTCGGGCTTCTGCTTCGCAGGATTCTTCGGCGCAGGAATGCCGAGCCATTGTCGGGCCGCGCCGCCGAAAATCTTTTCGACGTCAGTGTCGTTCAAGTGCAGCGTGCGGCACGCTTGCTTCAGAGCCAGCAGGTTTTCGATGCCGACGAGCACCGGCTTCGCGAATTTCGAACGTTCCCAGTCGGGCGCGATCTCGCTGGTCCAGGCAAAGCCGTCGCCGATGCTCAGCGGCCGGCCCCGGATCGAACTGACCGGGTGATCGAGGCCGAACCACAACCGCGACGGTCCGAACGTTCGCAGGATCGCTTCGTGCGGGGCCGCTTCGCAGACTGCCGAGTTGTCGAACAGCACGTTGTCCAACCCGGCGAGTGCGTGGATTCCTTCGACCGTATGCAGGGCATTGAAGCTGCGGCCGCAGTGGGCTAGGATCAGCTTCGCACCGCTGTACTTCGTGCAGTGCTCGCGGATGTAACGTTGATTCGATTCGTCGGCCAACGCTCGACTTTTGACCATGTGCAGCGTGATCGCCAGGCCGCGCTGATGGGCGAGTTCCCACATCCACTCGGGCATGAACTCGCTGCAGTCGGCGAAGAACGTATCGGTCCGCGGCGCGAAGCAGTGGTAAACCTTGAAGCCGACGAACAACGGCTCGGCGTTAAGCAGCGCTTCGTGCTCGGCTGGATCGTCGTCGGGCGAGCAGAGCAGCAGGCAACGCGAGCCGGCGTCGGGTCGCACTTGCTCGGCGATCCAACGGTTCTGCCCCATCACGTCGGCATGGCGATGCGGAAAGGGAAAGAACAACCCGCCGGTCGGGCAGCGGTCTCCCATCCATTCTGTGAGTATCTCGGTGTACAGATCGCGGGTCATCGCCGGGCGATCGGCCGGCAACAGATTGGCCCCTGCCCCGCCCGAGAGTTTCGGATCGTACAGATGGCCGTGCGCGTCGAACGAGCCGGGGGGAACGAACGATCGCAACTCGCGAGCGAACAGTTCCCGATCGTGCTCGAGGACGCGGAGCCCGTAAGCGTCGTGCAGGTCGATCGTCGCCATGAAGCGGTTCTCGATAGATCGCGGTGTGAAGCCGCTATCGTAACGAGACGCATCGCGCCGGGCCGGCGGGTTGGCGAGAAAAGAGAATTCGAATTCTCAGACGAATACGTCCGCAGATTTCACAGATTTCGCAGATGAGGGAGATAGGAGCTTCGAGCTTCTCTTCTCCTTCTTTTCTGCGAAATCTGCGTAATCTGTGGATACATATCTTTGTCGACTATTCCGGGAACAGCTTCGTCGAGAGATAGCGTTCGCCGATGTCGGGCAGGATGACGACGATGTTCTTTCCCTTGTTTTCCGGGCGTTTGGCGACTTGCACCGCCGCCCAGGCCGCAGCCCCGCAGCTGATGCCGCACATCAGACCTTCGCTGCGCGCCAAGGCGCGGCCCGTTTCCAACGCGTCGTCGTCGGAGACGGTGACGACTTCGTCGATCACTTCGAGATTGAGATTGTCGGGAATGAAGCCTGCGCCGATCCCCTGGATCAGATGTCGGCCCGGCTTATTGGGCAGACCGGTACGACGTTGCGTGATGACGGGGCTCGCCGTTGGTTCAACGGCGATGATCTTGACGTTCGGATTGCGCGACTTCAGCACTTCGCCGACGCCGGTGATCGTGCCGCCGGTGCCGACGCCGGCGACGAAGACGTCGACCTTGCCTTCGGCGTCACGCCAGATTTCTTCCGCCGTCGTCTTGCGATGAATCTCGGGGTTGGCCGGGTTCTTGAATTGTTGCGGCATGAAGAAGTTCGAGTTCTGTGCGATGTACTCTTCTGCCTTGCGAACGGCGCCGGGCATCCCTTCGGTTGCCGGCGTGAGCACGAGTTCGGCTCCGAACGATTTCATCAGCCGGCGACGTTCGAGGCTCATGCTCTCGGGCATCATGGCCATGAACTTGTAACCGCGGGCCGCGCAGACGTACGCGAGGCCGATGCCCGTGTTGCCGCTCGTCGGTTCGATGACGATCGTCTCGGGCTTGATCTTGCCATCGCGTTCGGCGGCGTCGATCATCGCCCGAGCGATGCGATCTTTTACGCTCCAGAGCGGGTTCATGTTCTCGATCTTCGCGAGGACGTTGGCACCCGACCCCGTAGCGAGCCGCTTCAGACGAACGAGCGGCGTGTTGCCGATGCAGTGGTCGATGCTTTCGTAGATGGGCATAGTCTCTCCGTAGCTTTTTAAGTTAGTCGGCTTAGTCGTTAAGTCGACATGGTGTTCGCAAGTTGCGTGCCATGCCGCTCATTTATTCCACGGCATGCGGGCCAGGATCATGGCCATGCCGCAGGTGTCGGTGACGCCGGCGAAGACGAGCCCGGCCCCGACGAACGCCGAGAGGCCGATGCAGTAGGGATGAACGGTGTAGGACAGCGCGACGCCGAGCAGTACCAACGATCCGGCCGCGATGCGGACTTGCCGTTCGAGCGAGATCGCTTTCGGGCCGCGCGTGATCGGCAGATCGGTTGCGAGTGCGGCCGAGGTGCCCCCTTCCACGTTGACGACGTTATGCAGGCCCGCCGCCGCCAACTGAGCGCAGGCCGTGTTGCCGCGGCCTCCCTTTTGGCAGATCACATACAGCGGTTCGTCGCTCGAACCATGGCGGAGTCGCTTGAGTTCCGTCACGTCGAGTCGGTCAAGCGGCATGTTCTTGGCGAAACTAACGTGCGCTTCGCGAAACTCCGACGCCGTCCGAACGTCGATCAGGTCCAGCTTGCGTCCTTGGCGATGCAGATCGGCAAGTTGTGTTGCCGAGATGGCGGCCGTGCTCATGTTTCCACTCCCTTAGAAAATATTTAGCCGCGGGGCTCGTCCCCGCGCGCCGGCAAGCGACGCGGCTAAATGAGTTATGCTTGTTGTTGAATTCTGCGGACCGCATCTACCAAGCGGTCGATCTCTTCTTTCGTATTATAGAAACTAAACGAGGGGCGGACCGTCGTTTCCACGCCCATCCGCCGCAATGAAGGCTGCGAACAGTGATGGCCCGCCCGGACGGCAATCCCTTCCATGTCGAGCAGTTTGCCCACTTCCTCGGTCCGTTTGTTCGGGAGGACGAAGGAAATGACGCTCACCTTCTCGCGGGCCGTGCCGATGAGCCGCAATCCGTTGATCCGCGACAGATGCTCGGTCGCGTACTCGAGCAGCTGGTGTTCGTAGTTGGCGATGTTCGGCAGGCCGAGCTTCGACACATAGTCGAGCGCGGCCCCGAGACCCACGGCGTCGGCGATGTTCGGCGTGCCAGCCTCGAACTTCGCCGGCGGATCGCTGAACGTCGTCTCTTCGAACGTGACGTTTTTGATCATGTTGCCGCCCCCTTGCCACGGCGGCATGATCTCTTGCAGTTCTTCTTTGACGAAGACGACGCCGATGCCGGTGGGGCCGAAGATTTTGTGGCCGGAGAAGACGTAGAAGTCGGCCCCGAGCTGCTGCAAGTTGACCGGAATGTGCGCGACCGATTGCGCGCCGTCGATCAGCACGCGCGCGTTGTAGCGCTTCGCCATCTGCGTCATCTCGGCGACCGGCAGGATTGTGCCGAGGCTGTTTGAGGCTTGCGTCAGGGCGACCAGCTTTGTGCGCGGGCCGAGGAGTTTTTGATACTCTTCCAACATGATCTCGCCGCGGTCGGTGACCGGGATGACGCGGATCACGGCCCCCTTCTCTTTCGCGATCATCTGCCATGGCACGATGTTGGCATGATGTTCGAGATTCGACAGCACGATCTCGTCGCCGGGCTGCAGGAACTTGGCGCCGTACGTCTTGGCAACGAGGTTGATCCCTTCGGTCGTGCCGCGGACGAAGATGATTTCCTTCGCCGACGACGCCCCGAGGAACCCCTGTACTTTTTGCCGCGCTTGTTCATAAGCGTCGGTCGCGCGGGCCGCCAGCGTGTGCGCCCCGCGATGGATGTTCGAGTTGTCGTTGGCGTAGAACCGCGAGATGGCGTCGATCACGCTTTGCGGCTTCTGCGTCGTGGCGGCATTGTCGAACCACGCGAGCGGCTTGCCGTGAACCCGCTGGTTCAGAATCGGAAAGTCCTTGCGAATCGACGGCACGTCGAGGGGCCGCGAGCTGCCGCCGATTGCGGGTCCGCCGGCCGAGAAGAGCCGCCGCAGCACGTCGGTGTTCGGATCTTCCGAGCAGAGGCCCGACTTTGGATGAGCGTGCGACGATTGGATCTTGCGGACGAAAGCGCCGAGGCCGTCGTAGTTGGTCGACGAACCCGCCGAGCCTTGTGAAGCGCCGGCCGCAGGAGTCGCCGTGGCGAACTCCGGCAAAGATGGTGCGGCGCTGAACGTCGGCATTGCGCTAAACGAGGGCATGCTCCCGAACGACGGCGGTGCGAAGCCTGTGGGCAACGACGGCATTCCGCTCGGCGGCGAGCTTGAGTTACCGACCGATTTCGGCACGGCGATCTCCGACGGTCGGTAATCTTGGAACGATGCCGGCGTTTGCATCGCCGCGCTCGGTAGATGCGATGCGTCGATCTCGCTTTTCGGCACCATATTCGCGCCGGGAAGCTCGTTGAGCATTTGCGTGGCGATATGAGCGAGCAGGCTCGGCGAAAGTTCGTCCATCGTTACGCTACCGATCGGTGAGGCTGATTGGGGTGCCACTGGCGGCTTGTCCGCCAGTGAATCACAAGCTCGATTTGCACTGGCGGACGTCTTAGGTCATCTCCAACTAAATGCCCGAGCCGTCTTGGTAGCCGCGCGTGCCGGCCTGTTCGTAATCGTGGTAGTAGCCGACTTCGACGTTCTCCAGCACGCCGAGCGCGTCGTCCGTCAGCACGGCGCACGAGAAGTACAGCGTAAGTAAGTACGACGCGACGCCGAGGCTGTCCAAGCCCATCAACCGCGCCGAAAGGCTCGGCATGATTTCGCCTGGGATGCCGGCCTGATGCAGACCGACGACCCCTTGGTCTCCTTCGCCGACGCGGAGCAGCAGGATGCTCGTCGTGCCGAACCACTTGTTCGATTGATAACGGCTCTTCATTTCGAGCTTGTCGCACGGCACCAGCGGAACGCCGCGCCAAGTGATGACCGGCGTGCCGAACAGGTTCATCGTCACCGGCGGAACGCCGCGCCAGGTGCACTCGCGCTCGAACGCGGCAATCGCCTTCGGGTGAGCCAAGAAGAAGGCCGGCTTCTTCCAGACCAGCGCGAGCAATTCATCCAAGTCATCGGGCGTCGGTGCGCCGTAACGGGTGCTGATCCGCATCGCCGGGTCGACCGAGTGGATCAGGCCGAACTTCTTGCTGTTGATCAGTTCCCACTCTTGGCGTTCTTTGATCCCCTCGATCGTCAGCCGCATCTGTTCTTGCAGTTGATCGAACGGATTGTTGTACAGGTCCGACACGCGAGTGTGGACGCGGACGACCGTCTGCACGGCCGACAGCGAGTACTCGCGCGGATGGGCCGAGTAATCGACGAACGTCTCCGGGATCTCGACGTTCTCGGCAAAGCCCGAGACGAGATCGATGTTCCGTTCGCCGTAACGATTGACGGTCGAACGTAACTCGTGATGCTCGTCGATCGCCTTGCGGAACTCGTCGCTCAGGTTGGGTTGCTCGGCCAGCAACGCATCCAGATCCTTACGCGTGATCGTCAGCAACACACAGGGGGTGATTGTGCGAATTGTCACGTCCGACGGCTTGTCGGAGAAAAGATCGCTCTCGCCGAAGTATTCCCCTTCGGTCAGCAGGGCTAGCCGCAAGTCGCTGCCATGCACCCCTTTGCTCAGTACTTCGACCTGGCCTTGCGCGATGACGAAGAATTTGTTGCCGTCTTCCCCTTCGCTGACCAGCTTGTTGCCGAGCGTCACTTCTTCCGTTTTGAAACGGCCGCCCATGCGGCTCAGAATTTCATTCGAGAGCTTCGAGAATAACGGCACGCTCCGGAGCGACTCATGCGAGAAAGGGGGCGTACCTTCCGTTAGATCGATGCCGATTCGCTCGGCCTTCGCCAATTCGACCTTCGTTCGGTTCACGCGGAACGTGCCGCCGTCGACCTGAACCCACGGCAGCATGCTCAGCAGCCACCGCGGCGTGATCGACATCATCTTGGGCGAGGTCTTGGTCGTGTTGGCCAAGTTCCGCGCTACCGAAGTCGTCACGCTGCGCTGCAATAAGTTGTCCGACATGAAAACCTCGAAGATGCTGAAAACGTGAGGGAGGGTTAGAGCGACGAACCGCAACGACGACGCAAAGCGCGCGGAGCGGCGGACGAACAAACGAAGGGCCTGTAGCTGGACAAAAGAGACGGAATTGCCATGCGAGACTCGTGAAAGTCGTCGCGCGGGCCTCCGGTGGTCCAGTGAGCTGCGCAGCCGAATTGTGCTGTGCGATGTCTGCCTAAAAGGCTCGACATGGCCGGGCTAGAATTGCCCGCAAGGGCGACTCCATTTACCCGGCCGCTGTAACCTACCCGTCGGTTAACGTTTGTCAAGTTGTCGCTACTTTCCCGATATTACCGTGTGACAGACAATGGAATACGCGAACGATTAAATGCTGTATTCCGGCAAAGTCGGCAGGAAAACCCGCACGCGACGCGGTGAAACGTAGACCACTTCCCCTTCGCGGAGTTCGAGTTCGGCGTAGCGATCGGGGGTCAGTTCCACGTGGACCGGCGAGCCGTACTCGAGCGACACGCCGTAGACCTTGGCGACCGATCCTGTCGGGTTCACCCGCTTCACTTCGACGCGGAGCGCCCCCTCTTCGGTCGCGAATCGTTCGATGTCCAACTCGTGCGGCCGGACATAGACCGAGGCCTCGCGTGATTCTTGGTGCGGATAGTCGGGGTACTCGACTTCCATGCCCCCCCACGAAGCCTTGCCGTTTTGGACCCGGCCGCTGAAGACGTTCACATTCCCGAGAAAGTCCATCACGAACGGATTGGCCGGATGATCGAAGACCTCGCGCGGCGTCCCTTGCTGTTCGATTTTCCCTTTGTTCATCACGACGACGCGGTCGGCCACTTCAAACGCTTCTTCTTGATCGTGCGTGACGAAGACGCTCGTCATGCCGATCTCGTCGTGCAGGCGGCGGAGCCACTGGCGTAGTTCTTGACGGACCTTCGCATCGAGCGCGCCGAACGGTTCGTCGAGCAGCAACACCTGCGGACGAATCGCCAAGGCCCGCGCGAGCGCGACCCGCTGGCGCTGCCCGCCCGAGAGTTGCGACGGCAGCCGCCCCGCCATGCCCGACAGACGCACGAGGTTGATCAGTTCTTCGACCCGCTTGTTCACCTCGGTCTTGGGAACCTTGCGAACCCGCAGACCGAAGGCGACGTTTTCGAACACGCTCATGTGGCGAAACAGGGCGTAGTGCTGGAAGACGAAGCCGACGTTCCGATCGCGGGCGTTCCGCGTCGTCACGTCCTCGTCGTCGTACAGGACGCTGCCGCGATCGGCCGTTTCGAGTCCCGCGATGATCCGCAGCAGCGTCGTCTTGCCCGAGCCCGAGGGGCCGAGCAGCGCGAGCAACGTTCCTTGCGGGACGTCGAGCGAGACGTCGTCGAGCGCTTTGAACGCACCGAATTGTTTGGTGATGCCGACGATGCGAATGCTCATGCTTCTCCTCCTGGGGCGCGCAGTTGGGCCGCTTCGGCCAAGTCGCGTTGGGTTTTTCGTTCGAGCAGAACTTTGACGATGAGTGTCACTAGGGCCAGCAACGTCAGTACCGACGCGACGGCGAACGACGCCGGGTTGTCGTAATCTTGAAATAGTTTTTCGACCCGCAGCGGCATCGTGTCGGTCTTGCCGGCGATATGCCCCGAGACGACGTACACCGCCCCGAACTCGCCCATCGCCCGGGCATTGCACAGGATGACGCCGTAAAGTAGGCCCCATTTGATGTTCGGCATCGTCACGCGCCAGAACATTTGCCAAGCATTGGCCCCGAGGCTCACGGCCGCCGTTTCTTCTTCATCGCCGATCGCTTCCATCACCGGCAGTAACTCACGAGCGACGAACGGCAACGTCACGAACGTCGTCGCCAAGATGAGTCCCGGAATGGCGAAGACGATCCGAATGTCGTGCTCGCGGAGCCACGGTCCGATCAATCCTTGCATGCCGAAGATCAGCAGGAACATCAACCCGGCGACGACCGGCGACACGGAGAACGGCAAGTCGATGAGGGCTGTCAGCAGCGTGCGGCCAGGGAATCTGAACCTCGCGATGCACCAAGCCGCCGCGATGCCGAACACGACGTTCAACGCGACCGAGATCGGCGCGACGATCAACGTCAGCACCGACGCGACGGCGAACGACGCCGGGTTGTCGTAATCTTGAAATAGTTTTTCGACCCGCAGCGGCATC
>CAMCTH010000062.1 GCA_945877965.1 Planctomicrobium piriforme
TCGAGAACTCACGCGACGTTACGATCTCGACGGCGCGAAGAAGACGGTCGAGCATCTGTCGGAAGCGCTGTCGACGAAGCAACTTCGGCCCGAAGATTTCAGCCTCCGCGATTTGGCCGAGGGGCTGATCCCCGACGGTCATGACTGGGTCCGCACGCTCGATCCGCGCAGTGCGGGAAGCGTGAGCCTGCTCGAAGCGGGCGAGGCGGTCGACATGACGGCGTTCCTCAACGTCGCCGGCCAGGTCGTCCATTCGCAGATCATGGAGTCGTACACGCAAGAAGCGTTCGTCGTCTCCAAGCTCGTGCGGACCGTGCCGACGCGGCTCGACGGCGAAAAGATTCCCGGCGCGACGCCGCTTCCCGACGGTGCCGCCGAGGTCTCGCCGGGAATGCCGTACCCGAGTCTCGGCTTCGGCGAAGATTACATCGAGACGCCGGCCACGACGAAGCACGGTCTGATCGTGCCGGTGACGCGCGAGGCGATCTTCTTCGACCGCACAAACTTGGTGCTCAGCCGAGCGGCCGAGGTTGGCGAGATCTTGGGGTTGAACAAAGAGAAGCGGCTTTTGGATTTGGTCGTCGGCCAGACGAACAACTACAAGTGGCGCGGCACGGCGTACAACACCTATCAGGCGGCCGCGCCGTGGGTGAACGTGAAGGCCGACAACGAGCTGGTTGATTGGCGGAACGTCGATGCCGCCGAGCAGTTGTTCGCCGACATCTTAGACCCGCACACGAACGAGCCGGTGCTGGTCAGTGCCAACACGGTGCTGGTGATGCCCGCGTATCGCCACGCCGCGCATCGGATCTTCAACGCCCCCGAGGTGAACTACGTCGATGGGGCGTCGACTTCGACGGCCGCGAATCCGCTCGGTCGTTACCGCGTCCACGAGAGCCGGTTGGCATATCGCCGGATCGTCGCCGGCGGAACGTCGAGCGAGAATGCCCGCAAGTGGTGGTTCCTCGGCGATTTCCGAAAGGCGTTCGCCTACATGGAGAACTGGCCGATCACCGTCACGCAATCGCCGATGCAGAGCGAAGCCGATTTCAATAACGACATCGTCGTGCGGTTCAAGGCGAGCGAACGCGGGGCGGCTGCCGTCATCAATCCGCGGTACGTCGTGAAGAGCTACGACGCCTAGTCGCGCCGAACCAAGAATCGATCGCGCGCCGCGAGAACGAGCGAACAAACTTTACTTAGCCGCTCGGACTCCGGCGCGCGATCGAATCGGCGCCGCGTCGCACGCTTCGAAACGATTACGACTTTGCCGATCACGTTTGATCAGGAGAAATGCCATGCCGCAAGATGCCGAGATGCTGAGCACGATTAAGAGTCAGGTGTTGCAGATCATTGCCGATATCACCGTCGCGCCGAAGCCGACGTACTACATCGACGGCCAGAGCGTCGCCTGGGAGCGTTATCTCGCGCAGTTGCAGAGTACCGTCGATTGGTGCGAGGCGCGACTGCGCGATGCCGAGCCGTTTGAAATCCATTCGCGAGGGGAGACCTAACGATGTCGCTACCGCTCGACTTTACCGCCGATGCCGCCGTGTTCGACGGCCTGCAGACCGTGACGGTGCAACTTCCCGAAAGCGAAGAGACGGTTGAAGCCTCGGCTTTGAAACGTCCGATCACGCTCCGCGAGTTGGAGCTCTCGAACGGACAGTATCTACCGGGTGACGTTCGCTGGCACTTCGCCGCGACGAGCTTGGCCGAGGCGCCGATCGTCGGCGCGCTCATCGTCGAGTCCGACGGACGAACGTGGAGCGTCGTCGATTCGGAGCACGCCGTCTTCGGCGGGCGTTACACCTGCACGGCGCGGCCCGTCGGCGGCGTTCCGTAGTTCTTCGCCGCCGCTGATCACGACCTGGCCGTACATCAGATCGATCATCCCGACGAGCATGTCGGCCTGTCCCGTTTCCAACAGGAGCGCTACCTTGGCGAACGTTGTCCTGCGCAAGTTGATGGTCTGCACCGCTTCGACCGCGCCGTCCCAAGTGAGTTGGCCGCCGGTGCCGAAGCGACTGTACAGATCGTCGAAGTCGTCGCTCGTCCAACCGTCGAACCAATGCGGATGCCGGGCCGTCACTTCGTCGACGATCGGATTCGTACGACGATCGAACAACCGCCGCCGGAGCAACGATGGGTTCTGGAACAACTCGTCGACGTCGATCCCCAGGCCGGTTGCCAGTTGGTGCAACGTCCGGGCCTGTGGCCGCGAACCATCTTCGCGGAGCATCAACTTGATCGTCCGATCGTCGAGCCCCGTCCGGCGGGCGACGTCGGCGATCGTGAGCCCTTTCTTTCCCATGACTCGGCGGAGATTTTCCGCGAGACGGTTCGTCGACTCGGGCATTTTCGGCCCCATTTTGTCGGCAGGCATGACGAGCCTTTTATGTTGACAAGTAGTGTACAGAAGTATAGTATCGTGCCTGTCGAGAGTTACTAGCAGCGGCGGTCGATTTTGTCGCAAATCGGCCGAGCAACCAAGTTTACGACCCACCTATCTACGGAGCCGAGCACCATGAGCCAAAGGAGCGTTCAGCGAGACCTGTACCGGGTCTGGATCGCCCGCTATTCGCGGTGGAAGCCGGGGCACTGGTCCGACGTCCCGCCGACCTCGGAGGCATTGGAGCCGGCCGATCGTCGCTGCCTGAGCGCGAGCGAGGCCCAGCGGATCATCGAGGGATTCAATCGGCGGATGTTGCAAGAGCGGAGCCGCTTCTGGGCCGTCGCCGTGCCGGTGCGCGTCCGAGTCGACGGCGATCCGTGTCGCGGTCAGGTGCTCAAGTCGCCGTCGATCACGCGGCGGTTAGAGCGCGAAGTCCGCGCGGTGAACGATGAGCGACGTAATGCGAAGTCTGACGGCGCGAAGAACGAGCGTCGTGTCGGTTGCCAGGAACACGTCTACCAGGGGCTCGTCCAATCGCCCCAACGTTCGAGATAAGCGCCGTAGGCCGGCGTCTCTTTGGCGCGCTTCAGCAGCCACGTCTTCGTCTCGGCGACGATCCCTTGTTCTTCATCCAGCGAGAGTTGGCCGAGCACGACCCGCGAACGAAGGAAAACAAAGTAAGTGTCGAGCACATCGCAGCGACAGTAGTCGTTAATCTCTTTCAGTCGGCCCGCGTCGAACATGTCTTGGACCATGTCTCCTTGGACGTCCATCTTGCCGGGCTTGCCGATCAGGTTCGAAGCGAGATTCAGCCCGCCGGTGAAGCGCGTGCTGCCGAAGTTGGTCAGCATCTCTTGCAGATCGATGTGGGCATCGAGATTGAACCGATTGCGCGGTTGCTCGAAGCTTTTAGCTTGCAAGGCGAACCAGGTCGGGATCGGCAGTCCGAACCGGAACGCGGACAGCTCGAGCAGCGGCACGTCGAACGTTCGGCCGTTGAAACTGACGAGCGTCGGCCGGCCGTACTTTTCCCAACCGCGCCAAAAGTGTTCAGTCAGAATGTGCGGGCGATACTTCGGTTCATCGAGGGCCACGACGTCGATGATTCGAAAGTCGGCCGAGACCTTGGCGACCGCGACGGCCGTCGGGATTTGGAACGTGTACGGAATAAAGTCGCTGTCGTGTTTCGCCATCAACTCGCTGCGATAGCGATCGACGGCCGCCTTCGGCTTCAGCCCCTCGCCGGGGTAGCGCAATTTGGAGACGAGCTCGCCGTCGGCGACGCTTTCGGTATCGAAGACGAGAAAGCGCACGGCGGCCATGTCTGCATCCTGCACGGAACGAGATTCCAAGCCGCGGCGCGGCTCGTGTGCCGGCAGCCTACCAAATCCAGCGTCGGGCTGCGATGATACCGGCGTGCCGCTCTCCGTATCTTCCCGTCGTTGAGATCGCCTCGATGAATCCTTTGCGCCTCGAAGCTCGCTTTCTCCGTTATGTTCGCGTCGACACCACGGCCATGCCCGACTCCGGGACGTATCCGAGTTCACCGGGGCAGTTCGTGCTCGGGCGCATGCTGGCCGACGAGTTGCGCGAACTCGGCCTGGCGGACGTCGAGCAAGATGCGAACGGGCTGATTTGGGGGACGCTGCCGAGCAACACGGGCTCGGCCGTCGAAGCGATCGCGCTCTGCGCGCATCTCGACACTTCGCCCGAGACGACCGGCAAGGATGTGAAGCCGGTTGTCTGGCGGCAGTACGACGGCGGCGAACTCACGCTCCCCGGCGATTCGCGCAAAGTGCTGCGGCCGAGCGCGGATCCGGAGTTGACCGCGTGCGTCGGGCAAACAGTCATCACGACCGACGGGACGACATTGCTCGGCGCCGACGACAAGGCCGGCATCGCAGTGATCATGGAGGCGGTGGCTCAACTCGTCGACCATCCCGAAAAGAAGCACGGCCCGATCCGAATTTGTTTCACCTGCGACGAAGAGATCGGCCACGGCGTTGATCACGTCGACCCCAAGAAGCTGGCGGCCGTCTGTTGTTACACGCTCGACGGGGCAGGTCGGGACGAGATCGACATCGAAACGTTTTCCGCCGACCTCGCGGTCATCACCGTCACCGGCGTCAACATCCATCCGTCGATCGGCAAAGGCCGAATGGTGAATGCGGTTCGCGGCGCGGCGGCGTTCGTCGATCGTCTGCCGCGCGATCGTCTGTCGCCCGAGACGACCGCCGATCGCGAAGGTTTCTTGCATCCTTATCACGTCGAAGGGGGCGTGGCGGAAACGAAGATTCAGACGCTGCTGCGCGACTTCGACACGGCCGGCCTCGCGGGGCAAGCGAAACTGCTGCACGACACGGCCGCTGCGGTCGAGCGCGATTTCCCGGGCCTGAAAGTCGACGTCCAGATCACGCCGCAGTACCGCAACTTGGCCGAGGGTTTGAAGCAGGAACCGCGGGCCGTCGCCTATGCCGAACAGGCGTTGAAGAACTTGGGTCGGACGCCGCGCCAGACGATCGTCCGCGGCGGGACCGACGGATCGCGGCTGACCGAGATCGGCGTACCGACGCCGAACTTGTCGACTGCCGAGCACAATCCGCACTCGCCGCTCGAGTGGTGCTGCTTGGAAGAGATGGAAGCGGCGGTTGCGATGCTTGTTGAACTGGCGGCCGTCTGGGCTCGCGGCGGTAAGTAAACGTTCCGTCGCTGCCAGCATTGCCGGCCCCGCGACGGGTGAACGTTGCGCGATCAACTAGCGCACCTGGGTGGGGTGCGCGAGATTGTCGCAGGTCGGAATAAACTCCCGGACCTCGCACGACCGAAACAAGTGATAGCCGGCAATCGTTGCACGACTTGCGCAAGTCGTGCCGAGGAATGGACTCCGTCGGAATCACTCGCTTGGGTAGCCCCTTGTCTCTGCCTCAGCTTTCGATCGTTATCCCCGCGTTGAGCACGCTCGACGCTTTGGAAACGACGCTCGTTTCGGTGCTGCAAAATCGCCCGCAAGATTGCGAGGTCGTCGTCGTGCTCAATCGCGCGTACGACGATCCCTATTCGCTGTCGGGGGAGGTGCGGTTTCTCGTCGTTCGCGAAGCGCAAAGCCTCGCGCAATCGCTGAGCGCCGCCGTGCAAGCCTGCCGCGGCATGGTCGTGCATGTGCTGGCCGCGGGCGTGGAAGTCGACGAAGGGTGGACCGATGCGGCGATGGAGCATTTCATCGATAACCGCGTCGCCGCCGTCGCCCCGCTGGTACTGGCCGAGCGCGACGACGTGACGATCTGCGCGGCCGGACTCGGTTACTCTTGCGGCGGACGTCGGAGCGTGCTGGCTGAGGGAAGCGATGCGGAGACGCTCGCGGCGAAAGCGGTCGACGTGCTCGGCCCGACGCACTTCGCGGCGTTCTATCGGCGCGAATCCTTGCTCAAGCTGGCCCAGGCGTTCGATCCGGCGGTCGGCGATGAGCGGATCGACGTCGACACGGCGTTGCAACTCAAGCAGGCCGGCTATCGTGCGGTGCTCGAACCGCGCTCGCGAGCCTATCGCGGCGGGGCCGAAATGCCGCGGGCTTCGGCGTTTGCCGCCGGGCGCGGGGCCGAGCGTTTGTTCTGGCGCAATGTGTCGGCCTTCGGGCGAGCTCGTTCGTTGCTGACGCATCCGTTCACGCTGCTCAGCGAGCTTTTTGCCGCGCGATCGTTCGGCGAGAAGTGCGGTGGCTTGCTCGGTCGACTTGCGGCCGTTGCCGATGTCGTTTCGCTGCGGCGTCATCAACGTCGGTTGGCCGAGGTCGGTCAGCCCGGCTTGGCGTTCGTCGTCACGTCGACGGGCGATCGGATCCGGATTGATGCCGCGCATCCGCATCCGGCCTCGACGGTCAAGCCGAAGCAACCGGCCGAACGACGTTACGACGGCGAAAGCGGCGGCCGCGCAGCCTAAGCGAGTCGCCGCGATGTCATTGTTCCCGCGCGTTCGCGGCATCGTCTTCGACATGGACGGCACGCTTGTCGAGTCGGCGCTCGACTTCGACGCCATGCGTCGCGAGATGAATCTGCCCGCAGGCCAACCGGTGCTCGAAGCGCTGGTCGCGATGCCCGAGGACGAAGCGCGACGTTGTCGCGCGATTCTCGATCGCCACGAACGACTCGGGGCCGAGCGCGCCTTCATTATTCCCGGCGTGCCGGAACTGCTGGCATGGCTCAACGAGCAGGGGATTCATCAAGCCGTGTGGACGCGCAACGGACGCGAGGCAGCCCGTGCGACGTTGGAACGTTTGAATCTGCGGTTCGATCGGGTCGTAACGCGTGAGGACGGTCCGGCAAAGCCCGATCCTTCGGCAATCTGGGCGATTTGTGATGCTTGGCAGACGGAACGCCGAGAAGTAATTCTGATCGGCGACTACGTCTTCGATCTCGAAGCGGCGCAGCGTGCCGGCATTCGGGGCGTGCTGTTTACGAACGGCGCGGAGCCGCAGGAATGCGAAGGGCATGAACTGGCCGACTTCGCGCTGCGTAGCTTTGAAGAGACGGCGGAACTACGCCGCTTCATGGGCTTTTGAAACAGTCGGAAATGATCTAGGGTCGCGCGGACGACGTTGCTAGAATCCCGCCCTCATTTCTCCGATCGCGATCGCAATCCCACCTAACATTTCCGAGGCGGTTTCATGTCGGCCCGCATCGTTCCGTTCACGGCTCTCTGTTTTGTGTTGCTCACGCTCGCCTGCGCCGTGATCGCTACGGCCCAAACTCCTTTGGCTCCGCCGGACGGGCAGCTGCAACCGGCTGCTGCTCCGCAACAGACGCAACCGCAGCCCATTCAACAGCCGCAAGCGGTGATGCAAGCGCAACTCCCGGGGCAAGCGTATCCGCAGCCCGCGCCGCAAGCGCCGTTCACGCTGTCGCCGGAAGAGCAAGGGGTCGTTGATCGCGTGCTGGTCGATTGGCAAGCGATGAGCGCGAACGTCAAAACCTTTCAATCCGACTTCACGCGCTGGGATTACGACGGCGTGTTCGGCGACGCCACGACGCCGAAGAAGATCGTCAACGGCGTGCTCCGCTACTCGGCACCCGACAAAGGCTATTACGATCTCGAAGACAAGTCGGAAAAGTGGATCTGCACGGGCGACGCGATCTTCGAATTCAAAACCGATCAGAAGCAAGTCCGCGAGTATCCGCTGCCGCCTGAGATGCGCGGCAAGGCGATCTCCGAGGGGCCGCTGCCGTTCGTCTTCGGCGTCGAAGCGGAGAAGATGAAGGCTCGCTACTGGCTCCGGATCACGACGCCGCCGCAAAACCAAGGGACGCAAGTTTGGATCGAAGCGTTTCCGAAGTTGGCGAAGGATGCCGCGAACTTCACGAAGGTCGACATCATCCTGACCTTCCTGGTGCAAGACGGCAAAGTGGTGAAGCTCGAACCGTTCGGCATGAACATGGTTCTCCCCAACGGCAAGGACCGCACCGCGTACGTCTTCCGCAACATGCAGACGAACGCCGTGCTTGCCAACCTGCAAGAGTTCATCGGTGTGTTCGTGCGACCGGCGACTCCGTTCGGTTGGCAGCATCATGTGATCGACGAGAACGCACCGCCGGCCAACCCCCAGAATCCGCAGGGCGGGCAGCCGGGGGCGAACATCGGCTCGGCGCCGCAACCGACGGTGCCGCGCTAGCATCGCCGCCTTCGACGGTGGCGTGGTAAGTTCGCGACCGGCCCGATGAGCCCGCGGCGCAACGCTTTGCGTCGACGCGCGGCGGCGTTTGGTTGACTCGCTTTCGCGCCCGCCTACAATTTCCCGGCCGAACGTTATCTTCCGTCGGTCTGTGGAAACCAAGCATGCGTCGTTGGGCAACGGCCGTCTTCTCCCTGGTTCTGTTCGCGATGGTCGCAACCGTCGCCGTGTGGACTGCGTCTGCGCAGGACCCCGCCCCGCCGAAGGCCGCCGAGCCGGCCAAAGAAGAGGCGGCGAAGCCTGACGAACGTCGCGTCGGCAAGTACGTTCGTCTCGCGGCCCCGCTGACCGACAAGAACTTCGAACGAGTCCGTCGCACGGTCGAGTCGTTTGTCGCCCAGGCGAAGAAGCGGGGCGAATGGCCGGTGCTGATCCTCGAAATCGAGTCGGGGCGGACGAAGTTCGGCGACGCGCTCGATTTGGCGAAATACCTGACCGGTCCGAACCTGGCCGGCGCGACGACGATTGCGTACGTCCCCAAGACGCTGACCGGGCATGGCGTGCTCGTCGCTTTGGCTTGCAACGAGATCGTCCTGCATCGCGACGCAGCCGACGAGACGACCGAACTCGGCGACGCCGGCGAGCACGAGACTGCGATCGACGCGACGATGACGGCCGGCTATCGCCAGATCGCCGAGAGTCGTCGGACTGTGCCGGTGCCGATCGCGCTGAAGATGTTGGACAAGAGCGTTGAGTTGGTCGAAGTCGAGACGGAGAATAGCCGCGAGTTCGTGCTGGCGACCGACTTGCCGGAACTCCGCAAGAAGAAAGCGATCGGCGAGCCGAAGACGATCGTCGCCGCCGGAACGCCGGGTCGTTTCACGGCGGCCAAGGCGAAAGACCTGGGGTTCGTATCGACCTTGGCTCCCGACCGCGAGGGATTGGTCCGCACGCTCGGCTTGCCGAACGACGTGCTGCAAGAAGATCCTTCGCTCGACGGCGAATGGCGGACCGTCCGAATCGAAGTCAACGGACCGATCACGCCCGACTTGGTCGAGCGGACGATTCGGTTGGTCGATCGGCAACTCGAAGAGACGAACGCCAACTTCATCTGCGTCTGGCTCGATAGCCCCGGAGGCTCCCCCGTCGACAGCATGCGGTTGGCCAACTACTTGGCGTCGCTCGATCCGGCCAAGCGGCGGACCGTGGCGTACGTGTCGCACAAGGCGCGCGGCGATGCGGCGGCGATCGCCTTAGCCTGCGATCAGATTGTGATGGAGCGGGGGGCGATGCTCGGAGGGGCGGGCGAAGCGGAGATCGACGAGCGGGCGGTGCCCGAGATCGAAGCGACGTTCCGCGATTTGGCGAAACGTAAACATCGTTCGCAAGCGCTCGCGGCGGCCCTGGTAAATCCGGCGGTCGTGCCGTTTCGCTACACGCGGACCGACAACGGCCTGGTCGATTACTTCACCGAACGCGACGCCGCTGCGCTCCCCGACGCCGACAAATGGCGCAAAGGCGAAGAGATCAAGGCGGCCGACAAGGTGCTGCTGCTCAATGCCGAGCGGGCCGAGCAGTTGAGCGTCGCGCACGAGATCGTCGGCGACTTCGCTGAATTCAAAACGTTGTATGGACTCGAGAACGATCCGCAACTCGTCGAGCCGGGTTGGGCCCAGACGTTGATCGACAAGCTGAACTCGCCCGGCATGAGCTTGCTGCTGCTGCTGATCGGCGGGGCGGCGCTCTATGCCGAGTTGCACGCGCCGGGGATCGGCGTCGGCGCGTTCGTCGGCGCGGTGTGCTTCGTGCTGTTCTTTTGGAGTGCGTATCTCGGCGGCACGGCCGGTTGGTTGGAAGTGTTGCTCTTCGCGCTCGGCACGTTGTGTTTGCTCATGGAGATCTTCGTCTTCCCGGGTGCCGGCATTTTCGGTCTCGGCGGCGGCCTGCTGGTGATTGCGTCGCTGGTGTTGGCCAGCCAGACGTACATCATCCCGCGCAACGAATATCAGATGGATCATGTGCGGACTTCGCTGCTGACGATCGTCGGCGCGGCCGGCGGCGTGTTTGTGACGGCAGCGATCATGCGCCGCTTTTTACCTCACACGCCGATGTTCAATCGGGTGATGCTGGCCCCGCCGATGGGCGAGGAGTTGCGGCAGCTGTCGCAGCGCGAGTCGTTCGGCCAGTTTGAACATTTGCTGAATGCTCGCGGAACGGCTTACACACCGTTGGTCCCCGGCGGCAAGGCGCGGATCGGCGAAGAGCTGGTCGACGTGATGGCCGACGGGGGCTTCATCGACCGCGGTTTGCCGGTGCAGGTGATCGAAGTTTACGGCAACCGAATCGTCGTGCGAGCCGTCGACGGTTCGGTATAATGACGGCGTGCTGTTTACCATGTCGCCGTGCGGGTCGCCTCCTGCGCGCTGACGTCATCTGACTCGCGGGGACTAGACCCGCGGCTAAATGTCGTATGAGTCCGCTCACCTGGGCCGTCCTGACGATGGCCTTCGGCTTGCTGCTGATCGTCGTTGAAATGTTCGTCCCGTCGGGCGGCGTGATCGGGTTTATCTCGTTCGCCGCCGTCGTGACGTCGATCGTCATGGCGTTTCAGCATTCGGAATACACCGGCCTGGGCTTCATGGCGGTCGCTGTGCTCGGCACGCCGCTGCTGCTGGCCTTGGCCTTCAAGTGGTGGCCCAAGACGCCGCTGGGGCGTCGCTTGCTGCTCGACCTGCCGAACGGCGACGACGCGATCCCCGCCGACGACCTCCGGAAACAGATCAAGCAGCTCGTCGGCCGCGTCGGCACGGCGAAGGCGTTGATGTTGCCCGGCGGCCCGGTCGTCGTCGACGGCCGCACCTACGACGCCGTGAGCGAGGGGATGGCAATCCAACCGGGCGACGCCGTGAAGGTGATCGAAGTCCGCGGCACGCGGATCGTGGTTCGTCCGAGCAGCGAGTCGGTCCCCGGCGCGGCGTTGTCGCCCGACGACCCCTTGAATCAAACCATCGACAAGCTCGGGCTCGATCCGTTCGACGATCCGTTGGCGTGAGCGGAAGTTGCCAGTGGTCGGTTGCCAGTTGCCAGTAAAGACAGGCCAGTTCCTCACTTACTGACAACTGGCAACTGACCACCGGCAACTCTTCCCAGCTTGACAACGCCGACCGGCTCGGGGACGATTCGAGCGTCCGGTTCGCTCATTTCTCACGAGGGATTTCATGCTTTCGCTGTTCAGCGCCGAGTTCGCCGGCATCGCTTGGATCGTCGGGCTCTTCATCATCCTGATCGTCCTGCTGATCGTGATGGCGATCTTTGCGAAGTACTTTCGCCTCTGGATTCAATCGGTCACGACCGGCGCGGGGATCGGCATTTGGGACCTGATCGGCATGTCGTTCCGCAAGGTTCGCCCTGAGGTCATCGTCCGCAGCAAGATCATGGCCGTGCAAGCCGGCTTGGGCGAAGAGTCGGGCATGACGAGCAAGGCGCTCGAAGCGCACTACCTGGCCGGCGGTAACGTGCCGCTCGTCATCCGCGCGATCATCGCCGCCAACAAAGCCAAGAACATCCCGCTCGATTTCCGTCTCGCGACAGCCATCGACCTGGCCGGGCGTAACATTCTCGAAGCGGTGCAGACGAGCGTCTATCCGAAGGTGATCGATTGCCCCGGCGCGAACTCCGGCCGCGAGTCGCTTGACGCCATCGCCAAGAACGGCATCCAGCTGAAGGTGAAAGCCCGCGTGACGGTGCGAGCCAACATCCGCCAACTCATCGGCGGTGCGACCGAAGAGACCATCATCGCCCGCGTGGGTGAAGGGATCGTCAGCGCGATCGGCTCGTCGGAGAAGCACACCGACGTGCTCGAGAACCCGGACCGCATTTCGAAGGCGGTGCTCGCGCGACGTCTCGATTCGCAGACCGCCTTCGAGATCGTCTCGATCGACATCGCCGACATCGACGTCGGCGACAACGTCGGCGCGCGGCTGCAAGCCGATCAGGCCGAGGCCGACACTCGCGTTGCTCGCGCGAACGCCGAAGGTCGCCGCGCCATGGCCGTCGCGCAGGAGCAAGAGAATATCGCCGAGATCGAACTGAGCCGCGCGAAAGTGACCGAGGCCGAGGCCGACGTGCCCCGCGCCGTCGCCGAGGCGATCATGAACGGCAAGTTGACGATCATGGAATACTATCGTCTGCGGAACGTGCAGGCCGACACCGAAATGCGCTCGTCGATCGCCACGGCCGGCAACACCCGCAGCGTGCAAAGGGCCGCTTCGTAATGCTGGGCTTCGCCCCCCTCATCGCCGCGCAGTTTGCCTTGCCGGCCGTCGACTGGCAAGAAGTCGTCGTGCCGCTCGTCGTCTTCGTGATCTGGATCATCAATCAGATCTCAGGGGCGAACAAAGGCAAGAACCCGCCGGGCCCGCGTCCGGTCGCCGGCGGCGGCGCGAACCCCAAGCAGGCCAAAGGCCCGCTGGAAGAGGTCGAGCAGTTTCTGCGCGAAGCGCGCAAGGCGATGGAAACGCAGCAACGCGGACAGCAGCCTCAACCGCAGGCCCAGCAACGGCCGCCGCAGCGTCTCGTCCCGCCGCAGAAGCCGCAACAGAAGCAGCAGAACCGTCCGCAGAAGCCCGGCGGCAAGAAGGCCGACAAGTCGCAGCCGCAGCCACCGCGCAAGACGCTCGCCGAGCAATCGCGCCTGAAACCGCAAGCGGCCGATCGCGAACTCGACGAGATCCGGCTCGGCAGCTCCGTCGGTCGGCATGTGCAAGAGCATCTCGGCAACAACAAATTCGAAGAGCGGGCCGGGCGTCTCTCGCATATC
>CAMCTH010000063.1 GCA_945877965.1 Planctomicrobium piriforme
GTGGGAGCGGCAGTCGGCGACGCTATGGTGGGCGACTGCTGCGTTGCCGCAGGCGCTACCGTGTGGGACGACTTTGGCGCGGCGACGGCGGTCGAACCGGTCGCGGAGCCGGAACCCGTCCCCTTCTCTTCCCCTTGGCAACCGACCAGCAATACGCAGACGAGTGCGATGCGACGCATGACGAACCTCGACGACGAGAAACGACGACTCGGCCGCTGATCGTACCCGACCGGCCGGCGACGGGAAAGTTACGGCGCGTAAATCTCCAGCCGGACTTCCCGCCAGGGGATCGCGTCGGCCGGCGACGCAGTCGCGGCGAAGTCGAGCGTCAGTTCATTGCGTGCGACCAGCAGCGACGTTATCTCGCTCGACCAGAGATTCTCGCCGCTCGAGTTTGAACGAAGAGCCATCCCGTTGAGGACCACAGCCGAAGGCGTTAGCGGCCCGTCGCAAACGATCGTCACGGTGGTCCCCGGCGTCAGACCCGTCGGCGCGTTGAAAGCCCGATGATAGCGCGTCCCGCCGTTGGCCGGCGGTTCGCGCACCCACGGCTCGCGGAGACGAATCCGATGCGGTTCGCTCATGGATTCTCTTCTCGCAACTGCTCCGTCCGCGGCAACTGATTGACGATGCCGGCCATGTACTTCGCCAACGCATCGGCCGCGACGAGAGCCTGTTCTTTCAAGCGTAACAAATCCTTGATACTCGACGGCCGACGCCAGAGCGTGCCGAGTACCGCGCCGACCAAGCCGGCCGTCGAACGGGCGTGCATCAGCGGATTGAGATCGCCGGGCAGATCTTCGTCGACCGGATCGCTGACGACCCGGACCGCCAAGCACGGCACGCCGCGAGCCGCACAGACCTCGGCCACCGCGAACGATTCCATCTCGCAGGCGACGGCGCCGGTCCGTTCGCCGAGCGATCGCTTATCGGCGGCCCGCGAGACGATCCGCTCGACGGTCGCCCACGATCCGACGAGCGCCGGTGCGAGTTGGAGATTCGCAAGGGTGGGACGATCGAGTTCGAGCGACGCGCCGGTCGCAGACAGTATCCGATCGGCGACGGTGATTGTGTTTCGCTTCAACGGCGATTGCAGTCCGCCGCAGAAGCCGGCGCTGATGACGAGCTTGGGGCGATGAGCGGCGAGGATCGCTTTACAGGCGCTCGCGGCCGCCGTGCCGCCTGCTCCGGAGACGATCGTCGAAACGGTTCGCCCTTCGAGCGTGCCGGTGCGAACTTTGCCCGCCGCCGTTTCGATCGTTGTGACGCCGGTGAGCCGGTCTTCGAAACAACCTTGCTCGGCCGCGAGGGCGAAGATCACGGCGACGTCGGTCATGGGAAGTCAGAAATCAGAAATCAGAAGTCAGAACTGTCGCCGATTATAGCCTACGACGAACCGTTCTGATTTCTGAAGTCTGATTTCTCACTTTACTTCAGTACCGGCAACTCGATGCGGCCGTCGCTGGTGCGGCGGAGTTGCGTTTGTTGGGGTCCCGCGCTCACGCGCGTCGCGGCGATTTGCGGCAGCGGCTTGTTCTTCAACGGACCGAACAGGGCGATCTTCGCCGTCGTCACGAATCCGCGCCAACTGCCGAACGTCGCCGAGACGGCGCTCGGCTCGTAGCCGGAGTGGACCATGCAGTCGGTACACTTCGGATTGCCGCTCGCGCAGCCGTACGAGTCCCAATCGGTCGTGTCGAGCAACTCTTGGAACGATTGAGCATAGCCTTCGTTCATCAAGTAGCACGGCTTCTGCCAGCCGAAGAGGTTGTACGTCGGGTTCCCCCACGGCGTGCATTCGAGTTGCCAGTTCCCCTTCAAGAATTCCATGAAGAGCGGCGACTGGTTGAAGACCCACTTGCTCGGCTTGTCGAACAGCTTGCGGAACAGCGTCATCGTCTGCGTCCGCTTCAAGAAATGCTCTTGGTCCGGCGCTTTGTCGTACGGATAGCCGGGCGAAACCATCATCCCTTCAACACCCAGGCGCATCATCTCGTCGAAGAAGCCGCGAATTCGTTCGGGATCGGCCGTGTCGAAGAGCGTCGTGTTCGTCGTTACGCGGAAGCCGGCTTTGAGGGCCGCCTTGATCGCGCTCACGGCGATGTCGTACGTCCCCTCGCGGCAGACGGCGTGATCGTGCTCTTCGCGCGGGCCATCCATGTGGACCGAGAACGACAGATACTTCGACGGCTTGAACTTCGGCAGCGCCGCTTCGAGCTTCAAGGCATTCGTGCAGAGGTAAATATACTTCTTCCGCGCGACGAGGCCTTCGACGATCTCGACGATTTGCGGATGCATCAACGGCTCGCCGCCGGGGATGCTCACCATCGGCGCACCGCACTCGTCGACCGCTTTAAAGCATTGCTCGGGCGAGAGATTCTGCCGCAAGATCTCGGCCGGATGCTGAATCTTGCCGCAGCCCGCACAGGCCAAGTTGCAGCGAAAGAGCGGCTCCAACATCAGCACCAACGGATACCGCTTCCGCCCGCGCAGCCGTTGCCGCAGCACATAACTCGCCACGGTATACATCTGCGAAACAGGAACGGACATCGAATCTTCCTTCTTCTATTTATTCACCACGGAGGCACGGAGGATACAGAGAAGTCAGACGGATGGAACCACAGATGAATACGGATGCACTCAGATAAGAAAAGAACGAGAGATGCCTCCGCTCCTCATCTGCGTTGATCGGTGTTCATCGGTGGTTACCTTTTCCTTCTTCTCTGTGCTCTCCGTGCCTCTGTGGTGATCTTTGTCTTACAAAACCGTCGGAACTTCGAGACGCAACGGCGCCACCGCGGCCGCTTCGAAATGATCCCATTGATGACCGAGCGTTTCCGACCAGCGGGCCAAGGCCATCAGCGGGAAGTAGACGCGGTAGTAGTGATACTTGAGATAGAACACGCGCGGGAAGCCGGTGCCGGTGAAGTCGGGCTCCGGCCAGCTGCCGTCGTCGTGCTGCGATTCGACCAAGCTGCGGATGCCGCGGGCCGTCGCTTCCGATTCGTGCAGGCCGGCGGCGATCAGCCCCAGCACGGCCCAGGCCGTTTGCGACGGCGTGACGTTCCCCGTGCCGCGCAGGCTCGGGTCTTCGTAGGTGTCGCACGATTCGCCCCAGCCGCCGCACGGCTGTTGGCAACAGAGCAACCAGTTGGCGGCCGACGTCACGAGTGGATCGTCGAGCGACACGCCGACGGCGCGCAGCCCGGTGAGCACCTGCCAGGTGCCGTAAATGTAATTGACGCCCCAACGGCCGAACCAGCTGCCGTCGGCCTCTTGCGTCGAACGAATGTAGCGGACCGCCTTGTCGACGATCGGATCGCCGATCCGTCGCCCCAAGGTTCCCAACGCTTCGAGCACGCGGCCCGTCAGGTCCGGGGTACTCGGGTCGATCATCGCGTTATGATCGGCAAACGGCACATAGCAGAGGAGTTCCATATCGTTGTCGCGATCGAACGCTCCCCAGCCGCCGTCGCGATTTTGCATCGCCAGCATCCACTTCTCGGCTCGCCGCAACGCCTGCGTCGTCCGATCCAAACGAACCGTCGTCGCTTCGCGCTCGGCGTCGGTTGCGTTCTCCGATAAATCGGCAACGACGCGCACCTCCGGCGGAGCCAAAGCGTCCGACGTCGGCTTGAACTGCGCGGCCAGCGCCATGCTGACCATCGCCGTGTCGTCGACGTCGGGATAGAAGTCGTTCGCGTACTCGAAGCACCAACCGCCCGGCTCGGCTTCGACCGTCTCGCGCCAGTCGCCGTATTTGGTAATTTCGCGGTCCAAGAGCCAATCGTAGCCGCGATAGACGTCGGCCTGATCGACCGGCATCCCGGCGTCGGTCAACGCTCGCAGGGCGATCGACGTGTCCCAGACCGGCGACTTGCAGGGCTGCAGCCGCGCGGTCGTTCGTTCTTCGATGATGAGCCCTTCGAGCCGCTCGATGCAGAACCGCATCTCGCGCGAGTCGTCGCGGTAGCCGAGGCACCGCAGCGCGATAATGCTCCAGACCATCGGCGGAAAGATCGCGCCGAGTCCGTCGCTGCCGACGAACCGCGCGACCATCCACTTCTCCGCCTTCTGCATCGCCCATTTCCGCAACGGTCGGAAGCCGACGCGATCGCAGAATCGCAACGTCTGGTCGAGTCGACGGAAGGCGTTGTCCCAACTGAAGAAGCCGGTGCCCCCCTTCAAGCCCGGGCAACGCTTCAGCTGCCAAGTCTCTGGCTTCGTCAGAAACAGTTCGCGAATGCCGAGCGACTGCGGCAGATTCGCCACGGGTCGCGAAGCCCACATGATCGCCAGGGGCACGACGATCGTGCGACTCCAAGCGCTCATGGCGTAGATGTTGATCGGGAACCACGTCGGCAGCAGGATCATCTCCGGCGGAACGGCCGGGCATTGCTCGTAGCCGATCTGCCCCAACAGCGCGAGATAGAATCGCGTGAAGCTGTTCACCGCGTCGGCCCCGCCGTGTTGCAAGATCGCGCGGCGGGCGCGTTGCATCGGCTCGGTCGACGGTTCGTGGCCCGTGAGCTTCAGCGCGAAGTACGCTTTGACGCTGATGCTGACGTCGAACTTGCCGCCGGGGTACTGCGACCAGCCGCCGTCGGCATTTTGTTTTTCGAGAATGTGCTTCCCGCACTTCAGGGCGATCTCGGTCTCGTGCTTGCCCAAGAAGGCGAGCAGCAGGATGTACTCGCTTTCGAGAATCGTGTCGCCTTCCAACTCGGCGCACCACGAGCCGTCCGGGTCTTGCTCGCCCAACAGCCATTGCCGCGAGCGCGAGATGGTGCGGCGGAGCAGCGCAATCTCGGGCGGGGCCTCGGGAGCTTGGAGCCGAACGTCCTTAGGCAGGACGGGTTGTGCGACGGCGACCGACGGCGAGGCGGGGCGGCGTCCATCCGTGGGCGCAAGACGAAGGGTATGACTGCGATCCATGACAGTCTCGTTTTTTCGCGGTGACGACGAACTTCCCTGATCGTCGGGCCCGACGCATCGGGCACCCGGCAGCTTATGAAATGCCCGCACAATCGACAAGTCCGCTAGCACTGTGGGGGGCGAACGAGCGTCAACGCCCACGACGGCGACTCCGAGCGGCGTCGGCGAGGAATCGGCGTCGCCAACCTCAGAAAATGCCCGAGAATCGGCCCGTTCGGACCCTACCGCCCCGCAAACCGCGAACTAAGCTATGGCAGGACCGAAGACCGCTTTCCCGCATCTAGAACACGCCACATGACCAACGCCAACCGCCTCCGCGGCATCTTTACTCCCAACATCGTGCCGCTCGACGGCCGGGGCGACATTCACGAAGCCGAGCTCCGTCGCTACACCGACTGGCTGATCGCTAAAGGCGTCCACGGCCTGTACCCGAACGGCAGCACCGGCGAGTTCACACGATTCACGCCGGAAGAACGTCGCCGGATCGTGGCGATCATGGCCGACCAAACCGCGGGCCGAGTGCCGATCCTGGCCGGGGCGGCCGAGGCGAACGTCAAAGAGACGATCGCCGCCTGCGAGTATTACCACTCGCTCGGCGTCCGGGCCGTCGCGATCGTTTCTCCTTATTACTACAAGCTCAGCCCGGCGGCGGTGTACGCCTACTTCCTCGAGATCGGCCGCAACACGCCGATCGACGTGACGCTGTACAACATCCCGATGTTCGCCTCGCCGATCGACGTGCCGACCGTGCAGCGGCTGGCCGAAGAATGCCCGAAGATCGTGGCGATCAAGGACTCGTCGGGCGATCTGCCGCACATGATGCGGATGATCGCCGCCGTACGACCGCTGCGTCCCGACTTCAGCTTCCTCACCGGTTGGGAAGCGGCCCTGCTGCCGATGCTCATCGTTGGTTGCGACGGCGGCACGAACGCCACGAGCGGCGTCGTCCCCGAAGTGACTCGCAAGCTGTACGACCTCGTGCAGGCCGGCAAGATCGACGAAGCCCGCGACATCCAATACAAGCTGCTCAAGCTGTTCGACGCGATGCTCTACTCGGCCGACTTCCCGGAAGGGTTCCGCGCGGCGGTCGGACTCCGCGGCTTTAACACGGGCGTCGGTCGCCAACCGCTCGCCCCGCAGCAACACGAACAACTGGCGACGCTGCGAAACACGCTGCAATGCATCCTGGCCGAAAGCGGCTTCGCCGACGAACCGGTCGGCGGCTGCAAAACGACGGGTGGCGGATCATCGACGCCCGACGACGTGAG
Organism: Planctomicrobium piriforme; assembly: GCA_945877965.1. Lineage (GTDB taxonomy): Bacteria > Planctomycetota > Planctomycetia > Pirellulales > PNKZ01 > CAMCTH01. The sequence goes on from CAMCTH010000063.1 coordinate 6,204, forward strand.
CCGCATCGTGCAGGGCGTGATCGCCGAACTCAAACGTCGGGGCATTGCTTAGCCGCCGCGTCCTCGCGGCGGTAACCGGTCGAGGACGACCGGGCTAAGCCCAACAACTCAACGAACTACGAACCATGCAATCCATCGCCTTAATCGAAATCGGCAACCTCTCGCCCGCGCTCCTCGCGGCCGATCGTTGCGTGAAGTCGTCGAACGTCCGGATCATCAACATCGAAAGCACCGACGGCCAGGCTCAGTGCATCAAACTCGCCGGGTCGCCTGCCGATGTTGCCGAAGCGGCCGAGCAGGCCGTCGCGTTGGCCAAAGAAATGGGAGCCTCGGCCTTCTGGACCGTGCTGGCTCGTCCGCTTGAAGAACTCAACTCGTTAATCAACAACAAGCCCTCGTTCAGTCCCACGTACGGCGACTACGACACGCGGGTCGCTAAGGAGAAATCGATGAGCAGCCCTATTGAATCGGTCGGTCTGTTGGAAACCCAAGGCCTCGTCGCCGCGCTGCACGCGACGGACGACATGTTGAAGAGCGCTTCTGTGAAGCTGGTCGGCAAAGAAAAGATCGGCTCGGCCTACGTCACGATCATGATCAAGGGCGACGTTGCGGCCGTTCAATCGGCGATTGCCACCGGCAAAGCGACGGTCGAACGCCTCGGCGGCAAGCTCATCATGGCCGACGTCATCGCCCGCCCGCACCCGGACCTCGCAGCGCTGCTGCCGGCGTAAGTCGGAAGATCTCACGCCAAGCCGCGAAGACGCAAAGAAGGAAGAGGGGAAGGATAGCCTTCTCGTCTTCCTTCTTCTTTGCGCTTCTGCGCCTTTGCGTGAGCTATTTCCGTTCGATCGGCAGACGGAGCACGAACGCAGCCCCGCGCGGGGTCGACGACTCGACCGCGATCATGCCGCCGTGCCCCGTGACGATCCGCCATGCCTTGGGCAGACCCATGCCGAGGCCGCGCCCCGCTTCGCGTCCGCTGAAGAACGGATCGAACAGGTGTTCGCGGACGGCGTCGGACAGGCCCGGGCCGTCGTCGCGGACGACGGACTCGACCGCCTCCGCCGATGTGCGGAGTTCGACTTCGATGCGCCCCCCCTGCTCCGCGGCGTTGAGCCCGTTATCGATCACGGCCCGTAGCGCCGCTTGCCATTGCTCCGGGTCGATGGAGATTTCCTGTGGCGATGTTAAGCCGACGCGTACCAGCGCGACGCGCAGCGTCTCCGCCTTCGGCGCCAGCCCGGCGATGGCGGCATCGAGGATCGCCCCGGCGTCGCATGGTTGCCGCTGCGGCAACGGCGGCCGCGCAAAGAACATCAGATCGGCGATCATCTCGCGGATGCGTAGCGCCTGACCATGCACGATCGCCAACTCGCGCCGCTTCTCGGGATCGCGCTCTTCGCGCAGCAACAACTGCACGCGGCCCGTAATGACCGCGAGCGGGTTGTTGATTTCATGCCCCGCCCCCGCCGCGAACTCGGCGAGCGAATCTAATTTCGCTCGTTCGAATTCGAGGGGGTTGAGCGGTTCCATCATCGGTACTCGGCGCGAAAGCGAAGCTTACCGCGTCGTCGCCGTTTCGATGTCGAGCATGCGGCACATCCGGTCGATCAGTTGATCGACTTCGAACGGCTTGTGGAGGAATTCGTTCGCGCCAGCCGCCTTGAGATCGGCGATCTTGTCTTCCTCGACCATGCCCGAGATGCAAATGATCTTCACCTCTTCGGCCGAATGATCCTTGCGGACGCGCTGGCAAACTTCCTTGCCGTTGATGTCCGGAAGCATGACGTCGAGCACGATCAGATCGGGTCCGTATTCCTTCACCAACATGCCGGCGTCGAAGCCGTTGTTGGCGATCCGGACCTCAAAACGACCGTCCTTGGCGAGGACGTCGGTGATGAGTTCGACCAGCTCTTGATCGTCGTCGACGAGCAACACCTTCCGCTTGCCGCTCTCGAGAGCGTCGGTCGGAATGCCGTTGTCTTTCATGAACGAAAACAACTGGTCGCGGGGAATGCGACGAAACCGGCTGCCGGGGACCCGGAAGCCTTTAAGTTGTCCCGAGTCGAAGCAACGAATGATCGTCTGCTGGCTGACCTTGCAGATTTTCGCCGCTTCACCCGTCGTGAATACAGTCTTCATATCCTGCTGTACCACCCTTCTCCCTAGCCTCTTACGGCTAGCTAAAGCGGGACCTTGGGATTGCCTCGCGTGTGCCTGCGACGCTACTCCAAAGTTCCTAATCCTCCGTGTTGCGCTCGACGGAACTTCGCCCGATACTCGCGGTGTCCGTAAACCGTTCTATCGCTGTCATCGTTCAATCGTTAGCAGAGTTCCGGATTTCCCGAAACTGCCGAATTTGACACCTAAGGGATTATATTTGGGCCGCCGGTGGCGTCAATACCGATCAGCTCGTCGCAAAGCATTAAATAGACTGGCTTTACGAAAACAGGCCCAACTCAGACCCCACGCGGGAGCGGTTTTTTTGGTCGAAAACCGGGGGATTCGCCCCCGCAAAGTCCTATCTGAAGGTCCCATTTTCACCCTAATTCGTCCCGAAGTTGCGGACACGGCTGGGGCGGCGGCGCGGGCTGCGTGCTTGAGCTAACCGTCTAGATAGACCCGGACCAGCGCCAGGTCGGCGGGCGTAATGCCGCTGATCCGAGCGGCTTGGGCGAGCGTTAGCGGGCGCACCCGCGAGAGCTTCTCGCGAGCCTCGATCCGGAGTTGCTTGATCGCCGTGAAGTCGAAGCTCGTCGGAATCCGCTTCTCGGCCAGCCGTCGGCCCCGCTCGACGTCGCACTCTTGGCGAGCCACATAGCCGGCATACTTCACGTCGTTCACCACCTGCTCAGCCGCCGCGGGACTGATCGCCGCCAACTCCGGACACCACGCGACGACTTGCGGCCAATCGACCTCGGAGCGAACCAAACGTCGGGCCACCGTTTCGTGGTCGATCTTCGTCGACTCGATGACTTCCATCGCACGAGCGATCTCGCCCAACTTCGCGGCGAAACGATCGCGACGTTCGGCATCGATCAACCCGACGCGATCGGCGATCGGCGTCAAACGTCGATCAGCGTTGTCGTGCCGCAGCAGCAGGCGATACTCGGCGCGACTCGTAAACATCCGATACGGCTCATCGACGCCGCGCGTGACGAGATCGTCGACTAACACGCCGAGATAACCTTCGCTGCGAGTCAATACGAGCGGCTCATCACCGCGCGCCGCCAACGCTGCATTCGCGCCGGCGAGCAATCCTTGTCCGCCTGCTTCCTCGTAACCGGTCGTGCCGTTGATCTGCCCGGCGAGATACAACCCGCGAACGACCTTCGTTTCCAAGCTCGGCCAAAGTTGCTCCGGCGGTGCGAAGTCGTACTCGACGGCGTAACCGTAGCGCATGATCTGCGCTCGTTCCAAACCGGGAATCAATTTGAAGATCGCATCCTGCACATCGCGCGGCAAGCTGGTCGATACGCCGTTGACGTAGACCTCATGCGTCGCGCGACCTTCCGGTTCCAAGAACAGTTGGTGCCGATCTTTGTCGGCGAAGCGAACCACTTTGTCTTCGATCGACGGGCAGTAGCGCGGCCCGCTCGATTGAATCTGCCCGGAGTACATCGGCGCGCGATGCAGGTTCGCGCGAATCAGTTCGTGGACCGCTTCGTTGGTGTACGTGATGTGGCAAGGCAGCTGCACGCCGGCGATCGTGTCGTTTAAGAACGAGAACGGTCGCGGATCGTCGTCTCCCGGCTGCAACTCGCAGCGGTCGTAGTCGATCGTCCGGCCGTTTAATCGCGGCGGCGTGCCGGTCTTGAAACGTCGCAGCTCGATGCCCAGCTTGCTGAGCGCACCGCTGATGCCGGTCGTCGTCCCTTCCCCTGCGCGACCGCCAGGCGTTTGCGCTTCGCCGGTGTGCATCAACGCCCGCAGGAAGGTGCCGGTCGTAACGACGACGGCTCGCGCTCGATACTCGGCCCCGCCGCGAACCGAGACGCCGACGATGCGCGGACCGTCGGCCGTTTGCTCGACGAGCAGGTCTTCGATCGTCTCTTGGCGCAGATCGAGGCCGGGCTGCGATTCGATGAGCCGCTTAATCTCGTGCTGATACGCTTTCTTGTCGGCCTGGGCGCGCGGACTGTGCATCGCCGGGCCTTTACGCAGGTTCAGCATCCGAAACTGGATGCCGGTCGCGTCGATGGCCTTGCCCATCAGCCCGCCGAGGGCATCGATCTCGCGAACGATCTGTCCCTTCGCGACGCCGCCGATCGCCGGGTTGCAGCTCATCTGCCCGACGGTGTCGAGGCTCGTCGTCAGCAGCGTCGTCTTGGCCCCCAAGCGCGCCGCCGCCGCCGCGGCTTCGGTCCCCGCGTGCCCCGCGCCGATCACAATGACGTCGTATTCGTAGATGCTCGTCGACATGGTGAACATTGTAAGCAGTTATGACCGCGGAGCGAGGGGGCTCGCCGGCTGGCGCGAAGTTCCGCCACCCCACAAAAACGCCGAAGCCCAGGGATGCGATCCCTGGGCTTCGTGCGATTCAACGTCTCTTCGCGTCGGCGATCTCTCGCCCTACGCGTGTTCCGAAACCTCGGCGTGCAGCTTGCGGCCCGGGACGTCGTGGACGACGTTCCAAATCAGGCCCAACTTCTCCAGCACCAGGATCTGGATATAGGTGATGTCGAACTCCCACCAGCGGTGGCCGTGACGGGCCATCCGTTGGTAAGCGTGATGGTTGTTGTGCCAGCCTTCGCCGAAGGCCAGAACGCCGACCCACCACAGGTTCTTGCTATCGTCCGTCGTCTTGTAGTTCGTGTAGCCCCACATGTGCGTGGCCGAGTTCACGAACCACGTGATGTGCAGCACATAAACCAACCGCAGGAACATCCCCCAGGTGACGAGCGACGCCGCCATGTAGAAACCGCCCATGGCGTAACCGACGGCGGCGAAGATCGCCCCCATCACAAAATGCAGCGGCAGGAACAGCTTGTGCAACAACCGCATGCCCGGGTCCTTCAACAGATCGGGCGTGAAGCGTTGATACAGTTCATCGTGATACTTCCGGCCGTATTGCGGCAACATCCACTTGATGTGCGACCACACCCCGCCGTGACGCGGCGAGTGCGGGTCTTCATCTTGATCGCTATACACGTGATGCTTGCGATGCGTGGCGACCCACTGCAGTGCGGTCCCTTCGCCCGACATCTCTCCCATGAACGCAAAGAAATAACGCATCGGCTTCGACGTCGTGAAGCTGCCGTGCGTGAGCAGACGATGGTAGCCCATGCAGACGCCGATGCTGCCGGTGACGAACTGCATCACCACGAACAGTGCCAGCCCTTGCCATGAGAAGAAAAACGGCGCGGCCAGTGCGCCAACATGCAGCGCCCCGAACCAAATCGCGACAGGCCAATCAATCCCCGCCGCCCACGGGTCATGCCCGTCGGCCGCCGACGTGACGATCTCTTTCCGCTTGCCGGTCCGATGTTGCGAACCACCATGCGTTTCGGTGCCGTGCGCATCCGGCCCGTGCGAGTTATGTTCATGCTGCGGGCGGCGCGGTGAGGCGACGCCGTGCGTGTCGATCGACATCTTAGATTCTCCGATAGCTAACCTTGAGTGCGCCGCCGAGCGAACCTGGCTCGACTCACGACACCCCTATTCATATCGGTGGATTCTAGGAATTCGGTGCGAACCCTGTGTCACGCCGGGGTCGACGGACTGTAAAAGCTGCGTAAAAGCCGCCGACGCCGGCCCGGATATCTCCCTCAGCTGAGCAATTCCGCCCTTATCCGACCTCGTCGACGTTCGCAACCGTCCGGATGTTGAGACCCGTGCGCGGCGAAACCGATCGATTCCGCGCGGGTCGAGCCTCCCAGGGGGACCCTGAACTGCGCAAGTCGAAGCTCCCCTACCGCGCACTCCGCGCAACTTTATCGCAGCGTAAGTCGTTGTTTCTCGAACTCGAAAAACGAACTTGCGAAAGATCAAGCCGGCCCCAGCCCCGCCGCGAACTTATGCCTCTCCCACGACCGCCTCAAGAGAAAGATTTAGCCGCCCAGCATAACGCCGAGCCGACCGATCCGCCGCGCTAAGAGATCGCCATCAAGCCATGCCCCGACCGCCAAAAAAACCTCAGCTCTCCGCCGCCGTGGCGTGAAGTGCGGTATTTGCAAGTTTCAATATTCGGGATTAGCCTAGCGACTGCGTCGCGCGGCTAAGAGTCGTGCCGCTCCCCTACTAGGCCGCACTTTTGCGGCCTAACAACATGTTAGGCGTAAGAAAGCGAATCGCGATGGGACTGTCTCTTGAGTTCTATAGCGGAGACCGCGATGCCATCGCGGAAGCGGTCCGGGAGGTCGACTTTGATCGATTCGACGATGCTGCAGTCGTCACGCGTCGCGCGGACCTGTCGCTTCACATCTCGCCTCGCGACCTCGATCTCCTCTCGCAAGCGTGCGCGAAAACATCAGGAAGAGAGGCGATGAATCTTTCGGCAAACCTTTCAGGACTAATCGACGAGGAGGACCGCGGGGCGCTGGTGGTCGACCCGACTTGGGTCGCCTATATCGCAGCCGTTCCAGACGGAACGTCGGCGGTAATTGCCGAATATTGGGCAGAGGCGATGAGGACCGAATATCAAGATCCGGAAATCCATGTGA
>CAMCTH010000064.1 GCA_945877965.1 Planctomicrobium piriforme
GCTCACGGAGGTCGCGGTCGAGAAACTCGCCGCCGCCAAGCAGAATTGCCGAATTGTCGCGTCGTTCAACGGCGTACGCCGGATCTTCGAACCGCGCAGTTCGCCTTCGACAGAGCCGCGCACGTCGGCGCTGGCCGCAGATTCGAAACCTCGATTTTCAGATCTCCCATCCACGGCTCCCGCCGTGCTGCGGTGGCCGCTCGCGCCGTCGAAGCCGGAGGATATCGTCTGGCTGCAAGGCTTGCAGGCGACGCTCACGTTGCGTGCACCGAGTGCGTTCGGCGGCGACCCCACGGACGTCCGAGTTCAACCCGGCGAACCGTTGCCGGTCGGCGCGGCGACGATCGTCGGCGTCATCATGCATCGCGACGGCGGGCCGCAATGGACCGACGCCGGGATGGCGCGGCTGGCGACCCTGACCGATTTGGAGACGTTCTCCACCGACTTCGCCGCACCGGGGGCCGCGGTCACGAAAACCGGCATGGCCGAGTTCGAGAAGCTGACCGGGCTACGCATTATAGTTCTGGGTCGCTTGGGAACGGCCGACACCGACTATTCGTTTTTAGAACGTTTGCCGCGATTGGAAACGCTCCGATTGTCCATGATTCAGTTCCCCAACTGGGTTGATCAAGTCCGGCGGCTCTCGCTGCGCGAATTGCAACTTTACTCCCTGAGCCTCTCCCGTCTGAATGAGCTCAAAGGCTGCCCGACGCTGACGACCTTCACCCTCGGCGGCGGCGGCGACGACTTGGAAGCGCGCCGCACGGCGGCCGCCGAGCTAGCCAAAGTGATGCCCTGGGTGCGCATCAAGCTGACCACGGCCGGCACCAGCAAGGTCGAAACCATCGAGCCGACCGCCCCGCCGCCCGCCGCCGCTTCCGGAACGAAGTAGCTCGCACACGAGTCCGCACCGGCCGGGTTTCCCAGAAACCGAGGCGTATTGCGAGACGTGCCGGAACACGACCCCATTTCTGATACGCGCCAGCGTATGTCGTCTTCTCATACCTTATGTTTGGATGCCAACGTCGCGTGCGGTCTCGGCCGCTTCGCGTGATTGACGGTGCCGAGAAGCCAACCTCTGTGGGATCAATGCGGCCGCAGATCGACCCCGGCTGCGCCCGTGGTTGAATTCGGCGGCAAGCACATCTAAACTTCCAGCCGTGCCGACGCCGGCAAAGACGATCGAAGCCCCGACGAACAAACCGAACTGCCAGGAAACACTATGTTCAAACTACTCCATCTCAGTTCTTTCGTGATACTGGTGGGGAGCCTGTTTGGCTGCTCAGCAGGCTCGGACCAATCTACCGCGCTCGGTCAGCCCGCTACCTCGCAGACGGAGCGGGCGCAGGACAAGGAATCGGACGACGAGTCCTTCAAGAAATACGGCCAGGAGTTCAAGGGTAAGATCGGCAAGACCTACGAGGAATCCGTCGAGTGGTATCCGGAGCCGATCAAGCCCAAACCCGGCACGCCCAACGTACTCACCATCTACCTGGATGACGTGGGCTTTGCCCACTACGGGTGCTTTGGCGGTCTCATCAACACGCCCAACATCGATGCGCTGGCCGCCGACGGCCTCCGCTACAACAACTTCCACACCCCGGCCTTGTGCTCGCCTTCGCGGGCCGCGCTGATGGCGGGCAGAAACACGCACAAGATCGGCCTGGGTTCCCATGCGCTCAGCGCGATGGGCTTCCCCGGCTACAACGGCACTCCGCCCGAGAGCGCGAAATCCATCGCCAAGCATTTCCAGCACGCCGGCTTTGAAACCTTCGCGATCGGCAAATGGGATCACACGCCTTTGCCGGAAGCATCCGGGAGCGGCCCGTTCCACCACTGGGCCAGCGGCGAGGGCTTCGACCACTTCTACGGCTTCATGGCCGCCGATGCGGACGATTACCGCACCCTGCTGTGGAACGATCATCGTCCAACGGAGACCTGGGTGGGCAAGCCGGGGTATCACTTGACGACCGATCTGGCTGATCGGGCGATCGACAACATCACCTCGCACGTCTCGATTTATCCCGACCGTCCGTTCTTCCTATTTTGGGCGCCCAGCGCCATGCACTCGCCCCATCAGGTCGAGCAAAAGTACATCGACATGTACAAGGGCAAATTCGACATGGGGTGGGACAAGGCCCGGGAAGCGATTTTCGCCAAGCAGATGGCGATGATGATCCTCCCCGCGGGCACCAAACTATCCAACGGCATCCCGGAGATCCCTAAGTGGGACAGCCTGAGCGCCGAGCAGAAGAAGCTCTACGCCCGCCAGATGGAGGTCTTCGCCGGGCTGATGACGCAGACCGACGAGCAGGTCGGCCGCATGATCGCCACCCTGAAGCGCACCGGCCAATACGACAACACGCTCATCATGCTTACCGCCGACAACGGCGCCAGCGGCGAAGGCGGCTTGAACGGTCTGTTTAACGAATCGCTCGTCATCAACGGCCAGCAGGCAACCCTCGAAGAGAACATGAAGCATTACGACACGTGGGGCGGCCCCGACACCTACCCGCACTACCACGCGGGCTGGGCCATGGCCGGGAATACGCCGTTCAAGTATTGCAAGCAGATCGTCCACAACGGCGGCATCGCCGACAGCCTGATCATCACCTGGCCCAAGGGCATCAAGGCCAAGGGCGAGGTCAGGAATCAATACTGCTACGTCACCGACCTCATGGTCACGGCGCTGGAAGTCACCGGCACCCCGTTCATGGAGGAAGTGGACGGCGTGAAGCAGATGCCCGTGGATGGCATCAGCCTAGTGTATTCCTTCAACAAGGCCGATGCGCCCTCCGCCCGCACCGAGCAGTATTACGAACAGTTCGGGAACCGGGCGATGTACAAGGATGGCTGGAAAGCCGTGACGATCCACGGCAACCGAATGCCGTGGGTGACTGCCGGCACCTTCCCGTTCGAGAACGACGTGTGGGAACTCTACAACCTCAACGAGGACTTCGCCGAAACCAACAACCTCGCGGCAAAGCATCCCGAAAAGCTGGAAGAGTTGAAGAAGCTCTGGGATGAGCAGGCCTGGAAGAATAACGTGTATCCCCTCTACGATGACCTTGCCGGCAGGGTCGCTACGCAGTTCAGCCGCGCCTTCGGCGACCGCACGAGCTTCACGTATTACGCACCGGGGGCCGAGCGCATCGCCGAGGCGGTTTCCGCGCCCACCAAGAACAAGTCGCACACCATCGAGACCACGCTCGACCTCAAGGGCGACGAAGAGGGCGTCATCGTGGCCTGCGGCGGCGTGAATGGCGGCTACACCCTGTTCATTGCCGACGGCAAGCTGCATTACGACTACAACAACCTGAACAAGGAACGCTACGCGGTCGTCTCGCCCGAACTCCCCAAGGGAAAGGTGGACCTGAAGTTCAACTTCATCAAAACGGGCATGCTCAAGGGCACGGCCGAGTTGTACGTGAACGGCAAGAAGGTGGCCGAAGGCGCCATTGATCAAACCGTTCCGGGCAGCTTCTCGCTCAGCGAAACCTTCGATGTCGGCGTGGACAACGGCACGCCCGTCTCGAAGAACTACAAGGCGAAGGACCACTTCCCCTTCACCGGTCAGATCGACAAGGTGGTCATCAACCTGATCCCCGACGCGGCGAAGTAGGCCGGCGATTCAACCGGGTCGCAGCCGTTCCAACCAGGTGCGGCCCCTTTCGGCGCGCGAGATCCATCTTCTGAAAACCGCAACCATGATAACCCATTTCACTCGCCGTCAAATCCTCGCCTCGGCCGGAGCGGCCACCTTTCTCACGCCGCTGGTAGAGGCTACGGAGCCGCCCACCTCGGAGCCATTTCCACGTGACGGCACCGAAGCACTGAGCCGGCTCAAAGCCGGGAACGCCCGCTTCGCCGAGGGCAAGACCCGACACGCCCATGAGGGTGCCGATTGGCGGAAACAACTTGTCGCCGACCAGAAACCGTTTGCCATAGTCCTCGGGTGCAGCGACTCCCGTGTGCCGACCGAGTTGGTGTTCGATCAAGGGTTCGGCGACCTGTTTGTTATTCGGGTGGCCGGGAACGTGATTGACACCGACGTCGTCGGGAGCATCCAGTATGCCGTCCGACACCTGAAGACCCAGTTGCTGGTGGTCATGGGGCACGAGGGGTGCGGAGCGGTCACGGCCACCCTGGCGGCGATTGACGGGACTGCGAAAGAGCCTCGCTTCGTAGAGGCGCTAGCCAAGCGAATCGAGCCAGGTCTGAAGGGTCTCGACCGGCAACTCGTCGGAACCGCCCGGTTGTCCGCGGCCGTCGAGGCGAACGTCCGGTGGGCCGAAAAGCAACTCGCATCCTTCCCGGAAGGGAAGAAAGCTCTGGAGGACAAGGCTGTGATGCTAGTCGGGGCCGTCTACGAGTTGAATACCGGTCGCGTGCGATTCCTGGTTTGAATCGCGTGGATCACCCGTTGAAAGACGAGACGCGCGCAAGCATTCGGGCAGCATATCGTTTAACCGCCGGCCCGGCGTCTCACCATCTCAGCCGATTACCGGGAGTCCTATCAAACCACCGTTAAATCGGAACATGGCGGAGCCGCCGGCTCTCATTGTGTTGGACGCGTGTTGGACGCGTTACCTACTTGCCGATCGTGGGTTCATGCAGAATGGAGATCAGGGTGTTGCTCCAAGAAGATCTCGCGATCGGCGGCGAAGTAACTCATCCGTCGGCCGTAATAATGCGCCGGACGTTGGTACTGGAGGCCGATCTTTTCGAGCACCCGGTGCGATGCGATGTTGGGTGGTTCGACGACGGCCGCGATCCGCGCGAGCGCCAGTCTGCCGAAGCCGTATTGCACGCTCGCCATGGCGGCCTCGGTCGCGTAGCCGATTCCCAAATGGGGTCGCGCAAACCGGTAGCCGACTTCGATCTCCGGCCCATCTTCGAGTTGCTTCAGTCCGCAGTCGCCCAGGATTGCGCCCGTCGCGCGGTCTTCTACGACCCATAAGCTGAAGCCGAACGAGGCTTGGTGGTCCATGAGCTTCTGGATGCGAGCACGCGTTGCCTCGACCGACGGATCGGCCCCGCTCATGCTGTATCGCATCACTTCGGGATCACCGAAGACGGCAAACATCGCCGCAGCCGCTCGGTAAGTAACTGCCAAGTGGAAGACAAAGTCCGCTTGCCTCGGCAGAAAAGTCAGCGATCCCAATCGCCGTTTTGCGACTTACCTAAACCGCCAAGTCGAAATCATCTGGCGATGACGATGGTAGTTCAAATCGTGGCCAACATTTGTGTCCCAGCCGGCCACGATTTGTGTCCGAATGGCCAACATTTATGTCCCACACCATCAAACCGCGCACGACCCCCCGATTCTAGGCACCTCTCCGTCTTGCAACTCAATTGCAACTCCGTATAATCGCGGCAACAGGAAACACCTCATGCTGAAGCTCCGCGACGTTCGTAAATCGTTCACTTTGCCCGACGGCTCGACGCTGCCGATTCTTAACGTCGAGCGATTCGAAGTCGCCGCCGGCGAGCAGTTAGTGCTGGCCGGCCAAAGCGGCAGCGGCAAGACGACCCTGCTCCACATCATCGCCGGCATCACGCGGCCCGACGCCGGCTCGGTCTCGTTCGACGGCACCGACTTGGCCAAGCTCAGCGAGGCGGCCCGCGATCGCTTTCGGGCTCGCCACATCGGCTACGTCTTTCAAACGTTCAATCTCCTCCCAGGCTTTTCAGCCTTGGAAAACGTCGTCCTCGGCATGAGTTTCTGCGGCACGAAAGTCGACGAATCACGCGCCCGGCATCTGCTCGATCGCGTCGGGCTTGGCAAGCGGCTGTCGCACAAACCGGCGACGCTCTCGGTCGGTGAACAGCAGCGCGTCGCGGTGGCTCGTGCCTTGGCGAACAAGCCGAAGTTGCTGCTGGCCGACGAGCCGACGGCGAGCATCGATGCCCGAAATCAGCAGCAGGTGCTCGATCTGATCCGCGAAACGTGCCGCGAAGAGAAGGTCGCGCTGTTGCTCGTGACCCACGCTCCCATCGTGGCCGAGCAGTTTGAGCGGGTCGAAAAGTTGGAAGAACTGAATCGCGTGAACGAGGTCGCCGCCCGATGAGTCTTTGGAAAATCGCACTCCGCAGCATTGAGCAACGGGGCATCGCCTCGGTCCTCACGATCTTGTCGATGGCCCTGGGCGTCGCGCTCGTCGTCGTCGTGCTGGTCGTGCATGGCGTGATCGACAAGACGTTCCGCACGACGGCAGGCGGCTACGAGATGATCGTCGGCGGCAAGGGGAGTCCGCTCGATCTGGTGTTGAACACCGTTTATCACCTCGGCCGGGCGACGGAGCCGATGTCGTGGACCTTTTACAAAGAGTTCCTGCCGGAAGGGAAATACGGCGGCTATGTGCAGCACGCGATTCCATACTGCCTGGGCGACAACTACGAAGGGCACCGGATCGTCGCGACGACGCCCGAGATGTTCACGTCGTTCGAGTTCGCGCCGGGCGAGACGTACGAAATCGGCGCAGGGCGCAACTTCGGCCAGGCCGCGGCGCTTGCATCCGGCGAGAAACTGCCCGAGCGCAAGCCGGCGAAGGTGCTGGCCGACGACGACGACGCGGCCGCTGAAGAAGAGCATCACCATCATCACGCCGCCCCGCCGTTTGTGAACGAGGCGGTTATCGGCGCGCTGGCCGCACGGCAGACCGGTCTCAAGGTCGGCGACTCGTTCAAGCCGACGCACGGCGTGACGACCTCGGCCGAGGATGGTCACGAACATGATCCGGTCAAGGTCGTCGGCATCCTCAAGCCGACCGGCACGCCGAACGACAAGGCAATCTTCATGAACATCGAAGGCTTCTTCCTGTTGGACGGTCACTCGAAGAGCGGAGCCCATCATCACGGGCCGCTGCCCGAGGAAGAACGCGAGGTGACGGCCGTCTTGGTGAAGACGAACCCTGAGGTGCAGATGGCCGGCATGTTGGTGTCGAAGAACATCAACGAAGGGCAGGTCGCGATGGCGGTCTTCCCCGTTGCCGAGATTCGTCGCTTGCTCGACACGACGGTAGGGCCGGTCTCGACGTTGCTGCTGATCGTGGCCGGGATGATCGTGGTGGTTGCCGGCATCGGCATCATTGTCAGCATCTACAACTCGATGAACGAGCGACGGAAAGAGATCGCGGTCATGCGCAGCCTGGGGGCGAGCCGATTCTCCATAGTATCGATTGTAATGATGGAGTCGCTGTTGCTGGCCCTGGCCGGCGGGGTGTGCGGTTTCGTCTTGGGGCATGCCCTGATCGGACTGTCCGGCGGGTTTTTGCTCGACAAAACCGGGGTCCAGATCAGTTTCTTGCAGTTTCCGATGTGGGAGATACCCTTAGCACAGGGGGCGCTGCTCGTCCCGATCGAACTCGTGTTGTTGCCCGCCCTGATTATGCTGGCTGGCTTGGTCGGCTACTTCCCGGCCGTCGCCGCCTACCGCACCGACGTCTCGCGGGCTTTATCGAACGCAACGTAGTCGTCCCTCGTAGAGAATCCGATGTCGCGAATGCCTAGGATCATCGCACGACTGGCCGCGACGGCGCTGTGCGGTTGTCTAGCGCTCGCGTCGGCACCGGCTTCAGCGGTCCACTTCACCTATGGTGATGTGGCGACGCTCGGCGAGGACTTGGCACTGAACGACATCGCGGTGATCGGCAAGTTGGTGCAGCGGCCGACGAATGTTGCGGCCGACTCTCCGCCGGAAGAACACGAAGGCACCTTCGAAGTGGTCACCGCTTTAAAGGGCGAAGTGCGCTTGGCCGGACAACCAGGCGCGAACAAGCCGTACCGAGTGAAGGTGCTGTACTTCGGCGAAAAACCGCTCGGGACCCAATTTCTGTTGTTCGGCATCGAAGCGAAAGGGGGGGTGGTGTATGGAACGCCGGTGCCGCTCTCCGAGGCTGCGCTCCCGTATGTACGGCGACTGTCGACCTTGCCGAAATCGGGGGCCGAACGGCTGTCATTCTTTCAAGTCTATTTCGAGCATGCCGACTTAATGCTCGCGCAGGATGCCTACGATGAATTCGCGGCTGCGTCCTACGCCGACCTGACGGCGCTGAAGGATCGCATGCCGCACGACCAACTGCGGACTTGGATCCAAAGTAAATCGGTTGTTGCTTCTCGTAAGCGACTATATCTCTACATGCTCAGTGTTTGCGGAACGGCGGCCGATGTGCCGTTGCTGGAAACGCTCCTCCGCGAAGAAGATAAAGACACGCGAGCGTTTCTTGACGCAACCGTCGCTTGTTACCTGACGCTCAAAGGGACCGACGGTCTGGCATCGATCGAAGAGCGATTCCTCAAGAATCCCAACTCCGAGCTCAACCAGGTGTATGCGGCGATCGTGGGACTTCGGTTCGTCGGTCAGGAGAGCAAGACGATCCCACGCGAACGACTGACCGAAGCGATGCGGCACGTGCTCGAACAGCCGAAGCTGGCCGACATCGTCATCCCGGACCTCACGCGGTGGGAAGATTGGTCGGTGGTCAACAAGCTCGTGCATTTGTTCGTTACGTCCGACCCTGAGTCGTGGGTCCGCGTGCCGGTGCTGAACTACCTCCGCGCCTGCCCGCTGGCGCAGGCTAAAGCGAAGTTAGAAGAGTTAGAAAAGCTCGACCCGGCTGCGGCGCAGCGAGCGAAGCCGTTCCCCGTCGTCCCTGCCGTACCGGCTGCAGGCGGGGCACGACTGATTGCTCGGCGGCACCCAGGTTTCTGTTAAGATAGATAAGTCGTCGGGGGGCCGCACTAGGCGATCCCGTCAAGAATATCGTGGAGACATTTATGTTGCGCAAATTACTGATCGCGGTCCTCATCGTCTCGACGGCTACGTTCGGAATCGTTCCGACGGCGTTCGCTTGCCCGTTCTGCAGCGCGCAGCAAATGACGCTCTCGGAAGAGATGAAGTCGAACGATCTGACGGTCATCTGCAAGCTGATTAACCGTCCGCAAAACGTGGCGGCCGATGCTCCGCCCGAGGCGAGCGAGTGCACGTTCGAAGTCATCACCGCGCTCAAGGGCGAAGAGCACCTGGCTCGTCAACCCGGCGCGGCCAAGCCGTACAAGGTGAAGATTCTGTACTTTGGCGAGCAGCCGATCGGCACGAAGTTCCTGGCGTTCGGCATCGACCCGACGAACCTCGCCTGGGGAACGCCGGTCGTGATGAACGATCGTTCGATCGCGTACACGTCGCAACTGCTGAAGCTGCCGGAGTCGGGAGCCGATCGTCTCGCGTTCTTCCAAAACTATTTCGAAGACGAAGACCCGCTCTTGGCCGCCGATGCGTACGACGAGTTCGCCAAGGCGCCGTATTCGGACTTGGTTGCACTCAAGGATCGGATGCCGCGCGAGAAGCTGCTCAAGTGGGTGACCGACCCGAACGTGACGACAAGTCGCAAGCGGTTGTACTTGTGCATGCTCAGCGTCTGCGGCAAGCCGGAAGATCTGCCGCTGCTCGAAGCGCTAGTGAAGAACGACGACCGCTCGGTTCGGACCTCGCTCGATGCGACGATCGGCTGCTACTTGGCCCTCAAGGGGGTCGACGGCATGCCGCTCGTCGAAGACCTGTTCCTGAAGAACGCCGACTCGGAATACACTGACACCTACTCGGCGATCATGGCCCTGCGGTTCATCGGCCAAGAGACGCAAACGATTCCGCGTGACCGTTTGATCCAAGCGATGCGGCACATGCTCGAACGACCGAAGCTGGCCGACCTGATCATTCCGGACCTCACGCGCTGGCAAGATTGGACCGTGGTCGACAAGCTCGTCCACCTGTTCAAGTCGGCCGATCCCGAGTCGTCGTGGGTCCGTGTGCCGGTGGTGAACTACCTCCGGGCTTGCCCGTTGCCCGAGGCGCAAAAGCACTTAGAAGAACTGGCCAAGATCGATCCGGACGCGATCCGTCGGGCGGCCCTGTTCTTCCCGGCGGCCGGAGCGACCCCGCCGGCCTCGGCCGTCCGCAGTGGCGAAGTCAAATAACCCCGATCCTCGCATAAAACCCAAGAGCGACCGGCGAGCCGGGGGCGCAAGCCCCCGGAAGTATTTCCTGACCATTGGCGTCCGACGCTCACCAAATTCTCACCGATCGACCGACCCACTAGCCGGATATAATCAGGAAGCGTAGCCCGCCGTTGCGAACCGACCTGCGAACCCTATCGACCCTCGCCATGAGCTTGACCGTCGACGACGACCGCTCGCCGCTCTCGCGCGATGCCGACGGCGTTGCAGGTGCGTTGGGCTCGACGGCGCAAGGTACGGAGTCGTACGAAGCGTATCGCACCATCTCCGCCGCCTCGGTCGTCAGCTGCGGGCTGGCGGTCCTGTCGCTCGTTTCGCTGCTCAACTTTTGGACCCTCAAAGCGATCCCGGTCTTGGGCATGGTCCTGGGCATCATCGCCTTGCGACGCATTGCCAAAGCCCCGCACGAACTGTCGGGCCGCAACGCGGCGATCAGCGGCGTCGTCGTCTCGGCCGTGTTGCTTGTCGCCGGATCGGCGCTCGCTTGGTACGACTACGCCACCGAGCTTCCCGACGGCTACGTTCGGATCAACTATGAGTTGCTGAAGCCGGCCGAGGATCGTCCCGATGCGCCCCCCGCGGCAGCCGCGGCCCTCAACGGTCAGCGGGTCTTCATCAAGGGATACATGTTCCCGACCGCGCACGACAAAGTCACCAAGTTCGTTCTCTGTCGCGACAACGGCGATTGTTGCTTCGGCGGTCAGCCGCCCAAGTCGGACATGATCTTCATCGAGCTGCAAGAGCCGCTGCAAACGGAGTTCAGCACCAAGATTCGCCGCGTCGCCGGGACGTTGCGGATCGCCGGAGCCCGTTCGGCGGAGATCGAGAACGAGATCCTCTACCGCTTGGAAGCCGACTACATCCGCTGAGCCTTCCTCGTCCCGCGCGGCCGCGACTTTTCTTTCCCCGACCGAGGTCACCATGCACGTCTTCACGGCTCGCGAACTCGCGCTGGTTTGTGTGCTCGGCGTTACGGTGATGTGCAGCGGTTGTTATCAGCCGGCCGTCGGCAACAATAAATCGTCCGGCAGCGCGAACTCTGCGGCCGTCGTCGCGAAGCCGACTTCCACGCCGTCCCCCACATCACAACCATCGCCGCAGCCCACGCCCTCTGCATCGTCGCCGAACGCCGTCGCGAGCGCCACGCCGAAGTCGACGCCGTCGGCGACGGGCACAGGCACACAGTTGGCGTCGGCCGTTGATGCCGCACTGCGCAATCCCATGCCGAACGCAACTACCGGCGCGAGCGCGACGGCGACCGGTTCGCGTACGCCGGTCTCACGATCGCCGTCCCGCTCGCCGAATCGCACGAAGGTCCTTAGTGCGCCGCAGGCTGTAGGCGGCGTGATCGGCATGACGTTCGACGACTTGGTCTTTCCGATCGAAAAGGATCAGCCGTTCGTCGAGACGATGCTGACGCAGGCCGTCCGCGGTTACCTCGATCAGAAGGTCAAAATTCGCGGCTACATCCACCCGAGCTGCCCGTTCCAAACCGGCGTGACGTCGTTCATTCTGGTACGCGACGATCAATCGTGCTGCTTCGGTCCCGGGGCGGCGTTGTACGACTGCATCATCGTCGACATGGTGCCGGGACGAACGACGAACTTCACTCCCAAACCGATCGCCGTCGAAGGGGTGCTGAAGTTCCGCGAATTCAAAGACCTCGACGGCAAACACCTGGCGGTCTATCACCTCGACGGCGAAGCGGTCGAGTAACGCGGCGCTGAGGCGAGGCGGATTATGCTTACGCAAAGGCGCAAAGACGCAAAAGGGGGAGAGGACAAAGAGTCTGCTCGTTCCTCTTTCTCTTCTTCGCGCCTTTGCGCCTTTGCGAGAGCTCTTTGTTTCTGTCTGCTCGCCTTGCGAACCAACTTGTTGTTCGCTTGCCCGTTCTGCACGGCCGTTGGGCCGTCGTTTGCCGAGCGTCGGGCCGAGAGCGATGTCGTCGTCGTCGCCGAGGCGCGGGGACCGCAATCGTTCACGCTGCATCAAGTGCTCAAAGGGCGCGAGGTGCTCGGGGAACTGAACGAGATGAAAGTCGCCGACGATGCCGCGACGTGGCAGGCCGGCGATCTGGCGATCTTGCTCGGCACGAAATCGCCCGAGTGGTCGTGGGACGCGGTGCCGGTCGATGAAACGTCTCTGGCGTATTACGCCCGGATGCCCGACGTCGCGAAACCCTGGGACGATCGGCTTCGTTACGCCGCGAAATTCTTGGAACACGCCGACTCGCACATTGCCGACGACGTCTATCGGCAGTTCGGCCGCGCGCCGTTCGATGCCGTCGCCGCCGCGGCCGAGGCGTATGACTTCGAACAGGTCCGTCGTTGGCTCGTCGATCCGCAGGTCGCCGACGAACGCAAAGGTTTCTACGGCCTGTTGCTCGGTCTGGCGAAGGATGAAACGGAGCGACGCGCGAACGTAGCGCTGTTGCGCGATCGAATCACGACGGCTTCGAGCGAGTTTCGCGCCGGTTTCGACGGCATCCTCGGTGGCTTGCTCTGGGCCGAGGGCGTACCGGCATTGGATCTGATCGATGCCCGACTCTTGCGCAATCCGCAGGCGCCCGAGGGAGACGTTCGTCACGCGCAGACGGCCTTGCGGTTCTATCAGCAGTACGGGCACGACATTCCTGCGGCGCGGTTGAAGCAGTCGCTGGCGTTGTTGCTCGATCGCCCAGGGACGGCGGCCGGTGCGATTCAAGATTTCACGCGGCGGCAAGATTGGGAGTTCGTCGAGCGCGCGGCCAAGCTCTTTGCCGACTCTCCGGGGGACGATCCGACGCTCGATCGCGC
>CAMCTH010000065.1 GCA_945877965.1 Planctomicrobium piriforme
CGATTGATCGAGCTCTTCATAATTCCGTCTCCCCGTGAAATGTGTTTCGCGTTCCCGTGTGATTCGTTTCCCCGTCGTCGTGAGCGGCGGGTTGATGAAACACTTAAAAGCACGGGGCGTGCCAAAGGGGAAAGACACCCGGCTACTAAACTCTAAAAGGCCGCGTTTCCCCGTGAAATAGCGTCACTTCCGTTCTCAACACGATTTCGGAGCGACATCGATCCGGAGAAAATCGGCTCCGCGGATGATGCCGTCCGGCAACGTTGTAGCCGCGCGCGTGATGCCGTCGGACGACGTCTACCGCCCGCACGATCGTTACCGTCGCTACCTCCGGAATCGAACGAGTCCGGCCGTCGCCGGCGACCGATATCGAAGAGAGAGGTAGAGTTATAAGGGCTCCCTTTCGACGCCAGGTGCGTAGTTCCATGTGCGATGCGATCAACAGCGTGGTGCAAGCCAAGCAAGATCAGGTTTACAGCCAGATCAACGTCGCCGTAATGCGCAAAGGGCTCGACGCCGTGAAGCTCCAAGGCGAAGCGAGCGTCCGACTGATCCAGGCGGCCGCCGACATCGCGCAGCAGTTGGGCAAAGGGCTGCAATTCGACGCTCAAGCTTGAGCCGCGTCGCGGCAGGCGATAGATTCGCGACGACGCCGTAACGTTACCGCGTCGATGCTCCCCTGCCCCGCCGACTTCCTGCGCATTGGCTTCTCGACTCCGCGACTTTCGTTGCGGCTCGCTTTATGAAACTCGTTTGCTTTCCCGCCTTGGATACTTCGCGCGCCAACCGTCTGCGGGCTGCCGTGCCAAGTTGGACGATCGTGCAGACCGCCGACGAACCGGCCGCGACCGCAGCGATCGTCGACGCCGATTGCTTCTTCGGCAAGATCACGCCGTCGCTACTTGCTGTTACGAAACGGTTGCGGTGGATACAATCGCCGACGGCCAGTCTCGAACATTACGTGTTCGAAGCATTGGTGCAGCACCCGTGCACGCTGACGAACATGCGGGGTATTTTCTCCGACGTGATAGCCGATCATGTGCTCGGCTATCTTCTCTGCTTCGCGCGGAACTTGCATGTCTATCTGCGTCAGCAGCAGCAAGCCGTCTGGCAACCGGTCGGCGAGAAGCAAGACACAGGCCAAAACTTCATCACCGGGCCCGGCTCGATCAGTGCGGCCGATCGGGCTCACTTGCATTTGGGCGACTGCACGCTCGGAATCGTCGGACTCGGCGCGATCGGGGCCGAGATCGCTCGTCGGGCCGCCGGTTTCGACATGCAGATCATGGCCGTCGATCCGCGACGAACCGATTGCCCGCCGGAAGTGAGCTCGCTGCGCGACATGGACGGACTCGACGAACTGCTGGCGACGAGCGATTTCGTCGTCATTGCGGCACCGCACACGCCCGAGACCGCCGGGTTGTTCGATCGCGCCAAGCTGCAGCGAATGAAACGCTCCGCGTACTTGGTGAACATCGGTCGCGGGGCGATCGTGCGGCTCGATGACCTCGTCGAGGCGTTACGAGCGCAGGAGATCGCCGGGGCGGCGCTCGACGTCTTCGAAATCGAGCCGCTCCCGCCGCAGCATCCGCTCTGGCAGATGCCGAACGTCATCGTGACGCCGCACGTGGCGGCTTGCTCGACGCGCATTGCGGCGCGGCATCTCGACGTGTTGCTCGACAACGTCGCCCGATTCGATCGCGGCGAACCGTTGCGGAACGTCGTCGACAAGGCGGCGTGGTTTTGAACCCGTTCGCGTCTACTTCACTTCCGGCTTGAAGACGAGCGTGCCGAGCGGTGGCAGAACGACTTCGATCGAGTACGGTCGGCCGTGCCACGAGATCGCGTCGGCTTTGACGCCCGGATAGTTGCCGACGTTCGAGCCGCCGTAATACTCCGAATCGCTGTTCAGCACTTCGCGATAGAAGCCCGGCTTCGGCACGCCGATCCGATGCTTCGTCCGCGGGACCGGCGTGAAGTTCATCACCGTCACCAAGAAGTCCTTCGGGTCCTTCGCCTTGCGAATGAACGCCAAGACGCTCTCTTCCCAGTTGTGGCAATCGATCCACTCGAAACCCGCCGGGTCGAAGTCAACTTCATGCAACGCCGGTTCGGCGCGGAGCAACTTATTGAGGTCGGCAACGTACTTTTGCAGCCCCTTGTGTGCATCCCATTCGAGCAAGTGCCACTGCAGACTTTGATCGTAGTGCCATTCGTTCCACTGGCCGAACTCGCCTCCCATGAAGTTCAACTTCTTGCCGGGATGCGTGAACATGTAGCCGTAGAGCACGCGGAGATTCGCGAACTTCTGCCACAGGTCGCCGGGCATTTGGTCGAGCAGCGAGCCCTTGCCGTGCACCACTTCGTCGTGCGACAGCGGCAGCACGAAGTTTTCGGTGAAGGCGTAAATCAAGCTGAACGTCAGGCCGTCGTGATGGTACTTGCGATGGATCGGTTCGTGGGCGAAGTACGACCGCGTGTCGTTCATCCAACCCATGTTCCACTTGAGCGTGAAGCCGAGACCGCCGACGTACGTCGGTCGCGAAACGTTCGGCCAAGCGGTCGATTCCTCGGCCGCCGTGATCGTGTTCGGGAACTGCGAGTGCGTTTGCACGTTCAACTCGCGGAGCAGCGACAGGGCTTCCAAGTTCTCGCGGCCGCCGAATTGGTTCGGCTCCCACTCGCCCGCCTTGCGGCTGTAGTCGAGATAGATCATCGAGGCCACGGCGTCGACCCGGAGGCCGTCGATGTGGTACTTATCCATCCAAAACAAGGCGTTCGAGATCAGGAAGTTCCGGACCTCGTGGCGGCCGTAGTTGAAAATCAACGTGCCCCAGTCGCGATGCTCACCCTTCCGCGGGTCGGCATGTTCATAAAGGTGCGTGCCGTCAAACGACGCGAGGCCGTGGCCGTCTTTCGGGAAGTGGGCCGGTACCCAGTCGAGTACGACGCCGATGCCGTTCTGATGGCAATGGTCGACGAAGTACATGAACTCGGTCGGCGAGCCGTAACGGGCCGTCGGCGCATAGTAGCCGACTTGTTGATAGCCCCAGCTCCCCGAGAAGGGATGCTCGCTGACCGGCAGCAATTCGATGTGCGTGTAGCCCATCTCCTTGACGTAGTCGACGAGTTGATGGGCGAGCTCTTGATACGTCAGCCAGCGCGACGGGTTATCGCCCGGCCGACGCCAGCTGCCGAGATGCACTTCGTAGTACGACATCGGCGCGTCGAGCGCGTTGTGTTTTTTGCGCTCTTCCATCCACTGCGCGTCTTGCCATTCGTACTTCGTCAGGTCGATGACCTTCGAGGCGGTTTTCGGGGGACACTCTGCCCCGAAGCCGTAGGGATCGCACTTCTCGCCCGAGAAGTTGCCGTTTTTCACACGGTATTTGTAGAGCGTGCCGTCTTCGAGTCCCGGGATGAAGAGTTCCCAGAAGCCGCTGGGAATGTGCTTCCGCATCGGGTGACGACGGTCGTCCCAATCGTTGAACTCGCCGATGACGCTGACGCCCGTCGCGTTCGGAGCCCAGACGGCGAAGTTGACGCCGCGGACGCCGTTCACTTCGCGCAGCTGCGCGCCGAGCTTGTCGTAGCTTTGCCAATGAGTTCCTTCGCCGAGCAAGTACAGGTCGTACTCGGTAAGAGAAGGAGAGAATGCGTAGGGGTCGTGCATCATGGTGCGTTCGCCTCGTTCGTCAGCCGCCAGCAGTCGATAGGAGGTCGCCGAAGTAGGCTCGTCCAGCGGGCAGATTGCTTCGTACAGCCCGGCCGGATGGATGCGTCGCATCGGTCGGTCGGGGCGCCCCTGGGCATCGTCGACGACCCCAGCTTGGGCCGAAGTCGGCAAGAAGGCCCGCACCGCGAGAGCGCGGCGACCTTCGGCTTCGACGACATGGGGACCGAGCAGTTGGTGCGGATTCTCAAGCTGTCCGCGAACCAAGCGCGTGATCGTTTCGAGCGACGTCTGCGTGCGCACGGCGTGTCCTTCTAGGGCGTTGCTCAGATTGTGCTGGTGCTAAGTCGGGGCGTCTAGGAGGCAAGCGGAATTATCGTCGACATTTCCCGCAGACTTTCGCACTTTCGCAGAGGTAATCTCAGGTAAATCGGCTATTTCCGGTGGTTATGCGTTGATCGATCGGACTGAATTTGTCGGGGGGCACCTTCTGCTGCGTTTCGCACAACGTGCGGGGCGCGAAACGCCGCGGTGGACGTTCCCGTTACGTGCATTCACTGACTACCGCCCTCTGCCTACCGCCAACTTAACTCCAACTGCTTGAATTCATCGACGAGCCGATCTGCGCACACGACAGGGCCATGTTGTCGGCCCGATCGCGCACTCGGCGACGGAGCCGATGCCACGCCTGCCGCACGCGACGGATCGTCACCGCCTCGCCGCCGGTCGGCTTTTCTTCGACCGGCATCTCTTCCGACTCGTCCAGATCGTTTTGCGTCGCCGTCGGACCGGTGTGGGCCCCGTCGATGCGATACGTCCGCCGCGTTTCCAGCTTGTGGAAGTTCAAACAACGATCGAGGCGTTGCCATAGATCGCGGTTCTTGATCGGCACCAGTTCGCCGAACGCTTCCCACATCCAGCCGTTACGCCGCCATTCGTCGAGCCCCTGGCCCAACACGCGCCGTACATACCGCCCGCCGGAAGCGAGCGTGATGTGCGATGGTTGGTCGAGGCTTTCCAGTGCCCGGACGACGGTCAGCAGTTCCAGCCGATCGCCGCGGATTTCTAATTCAGAATCGTGAGCTTCGAACGTCGCCGATCCGTCGGCCGCAGTCAGGACGAAATTCCACTCGCCCCGGTCATCTTCCTCGTACGCCTCGCAGCGCAAGAAGAAGTGCGGTTGGTAGACGCTCATATTGTGAGGTGGGATACTTTCTAAGGTGGGATGGTGCCGAACATACGATGCGTAGCGACCCGTCGGAGCTTGACGATGCCGCACGGTTTGGGCCGCGAACCACGGAGCCGGACCGCGACCCGAACGACGAGAGCCTGCATTTTGACGCGGTCGAGGCCAACTATCGCCTCGGGCCGCATCGCCGGTCTTGCCGTCCGATCGCACTCAATGTTTCGCTAGAGTTCTCTATCGGCAACTTTGCCCCGAACTTCGCAGCTTTGCCTTCTTGTGCAAGCGATTTTTCTTCGCGCCGGTCTCTTGGTACACTCTACGACGAATGTTCCGGCAACAGGCCGACGCGTGCCGAAATAATCAGTCTGCACGTCGACACATCACGGCATCACAGCGAAAGGATCGCCCAGCATGGCTTTCGGATTCGGCATTATCGGTTGCGGTATGATCGCGAACTTTCACGCCAAGGCGATTGCCGATGTGAAGGGGGCCAAGCTCGTCGCCTGTTTCGATAGCTTCCCCGCCGCCGCAGACAAACTGGCCGCGACGTACGGCTGTAAGGCCTACCACAAGCTCGAAGACATGCTCGCCGATCCGAAGGTCGACGCCGTCACGATCGGCACGCCGAGCGGAGCGCACATGGAGCCGGCCGTCATGGCCGCCAAGGCCGGCAAGCATGTGATCGTCGAGAAGCCGCTCGAGATCACGCTCGACCGGTGCGATGCGATTATCAAGGCGTGCGAAAAAGCAAAGGTGAAGCTGGCGACGATTTTTCCGTCGCGGTTCCACGATTCGAGTCGGGCCATGCGGAAGGCGATCGAAGAAAAACGGTTCGGCGTGCTGACGCTCGGCGATGCGTACGTTAAATGGTTCCGCACTCAGCAGTACTACGACGGCGGCAAGTGGCGCGGTACCTGGGAGCTCGACGGCGGCGGCGCGCTGATGAACCAGGCGATCCATAGCGTCGACTTGCTCAACTGGCTGATGGGCCCGATCGAAGAGATTCGCGCCCAATGGGGAACGCTGGCTCACGAACGGATCGCGGTCGAAGACACGGCCGTCGCGACGATTCGTTTCGCAAGCGGAGCCCTCGGCGTCATCGAAGCCACGACCGCCGCCTATCCCGGCTACTTGAAGCGGATCGAATTGCACGGCTCGGAAGGCTCGGCTGCGATGGAGGAAGAGGATCTGGTGAAATGGGACTTCGCCAAGCCGGGCAAGCTCGACGCCAAGATCATCGAGTCGATGCAGAACAAGAAGAGCGGCGGCGGCGGCGCGGCCGACCCGACGGCGATCGGCCATCACGGCCACGCCCTGCAGTTCCAAGATTTGTACGACGCGGTGAAAAAGAATCGCGCCCCGGCCGTCGACGGCAAAGAAGGCCGGAAGTCGGTCGAGATCATCCTGGCGCTTTACAAATCGGCCGAGACCGGCAAACCGGTCACGCTGCCGCTGGCGAAAGACCCGACGTTGAAGGCCCGCAAGAGGAAGACGGGGAAATAAGTTGACGGTTGACGGAGGGCAGTTGACGGTGAGTCAGCTGCCTGTCAACTGTCAACCGCCTACTGTCAACTATGCCTTGGCACACCGTCGCTCAACTCGCCGACGTTCCGCCCGGCTCGTCGCGTGAGGCGATCGCCGGCGGAAGGATCGTTGCGCTGTTCAACGTTGGCGGCGAACTCTTCGCGCTCGACGGCATCTGCCCGCACCTCGGCGGCCCTCTGGGGAAAGGAAAGCTGCAAGGGTGCATCGTCACCTGCCCCTGGCACGGCTGGCAATTCGACGTCCGCGACGGCCAATTTCAACTCCACCACAGTGTCGTGCAGCCGCGACTGAACGTCCGCACCGTCGGCAGCGACGTCCAAGTCGAGATCGTCGCTTAATTCGCCTCTCGGCTTGAAGGCGTCTGCCTGCAGCGGGTATCCTGCGGCTTGTCCGGGCTCACGCTTTGCCGCCGAGAGTGCTCGTGGAAATTCGTTACCGCACGTTTCGCAATTCCGATCCGCCGCACTTAGTCGACATTTGGCGTTCGCAGCCCCCGGAACGCGCGCTGATGCAGCCGCTCACCGTGCCGCTGCTCGATCACCTGATTCTGTCGAAGCAGTATTTTGATCCCGCCGGTCTAGTCCTGGCATTCGACGGCGATCTGCCGGTCGGTTTCGGGCATGCCGCGTTCGGCGCGACTGACGACGGTTCGCAAGTCGACAAGTCGCTCGGCGTCACGCATCTCGTCATGGTGCGGCCCCACTATCAAGGGCATGGCATCGGTCGCGAATTGCTGATTCGCTGTGAAGATTACCTCCGTCGCGAAGGTGCGGGCGTTCTCTATGCCGGCGGCGTCGGTCACTTGAATGGTTTTTATCTCGGCATGTACGGCGGCAGCGAACTCCCGGGCGTGCTCGACTCGTCGCATCGGGCGCAGCAGGTTTTCCAACGAAACGGCTATCGCGAAATTGATCGCGTGCATGTGCTGCATCGCGAGACGGCAACGTTTCGCCCGCCGGTCGATCGTCGGCTGATGCCGCTGCGCCGCACGACGGCGTTGCGGATCGAACACGACCCGCCCTCGCCCAACTGGTGGCACGCGTCAACCTACGGCTGTTTTGGTATCGAACGTTTCGTACTCGAACTCAAGCAGCCGGCCCCCGTCGAGGCGGCCGTCGCCACATTCTGGCTGATGGAAACGTTCTCCAACTCCTGGGGCGTGCATGCCGCGGGACTGATCGACATGCAGGTCCGCCCCGAGCTGCGTCGCATGGGAATGGCGACTTTTCTGCTTGGCGAGGCGTTTCATCAACTCCGCAATGCGGGCATCTCGCTGATCGAAACGCAAACGATGGTTCACAACACGGCGGCGCTCGGCTTGTATAAGAAGCTCGGTTTCAAGCTCGTCGATCAGGGCGCGGTCTATCGCAAAGAGGGCGAATAAGCAGACATTCGCAGCCGGTAACGCGCGGGGACGAGCCCCGCGGCTAAATAAAAACGCCCCGGGAACAAGATCCCGGGGCGTTTTTTGATTTATCGCTATATCGTTACGACGATCGACTAACGATCGCGATCGCGCGGTTCGCGTTCCCATTGCAGGTTGGCGTCGGCCAGCAAAGCGCGATACGCCTCTTGGCCGCTCTTGAGGCCGTCGGCTTGGCTGAACGGTTGATACGTCTGGAAGTTGTCGACCATAAACGAATCGTAGAGCTGAGTTCTCGGCGGCGAGATCGAGCTCAGGCGAATCACGTAGCAGATCGTCCCCGGGTTGTTCATCGCGGTGCCGACCTGATCGACGTCGAGGCCGAACACTTCTTGCATGAACTCGGCCCCGGCATCTTCCACGCCGTCGACGCGGCTGACGCGGGTCGGGGTCGGCTGTTCGTTGAAACCGCCGGAGAGATCGACTTCGTACCAAGTGAAGGCGTTGGTCAACTTCACATCGCGCGACGGAAACTGTTCGGCCAACGACTTCGGGCTTTGGCGGGCTTGTTCGGCCAACTCGGCGGCCAGCTTGCGAGCGTCGGCCCGAGCTTGCTGCGTCTTCCAGGCGAACACGACTTGGTCGCGGATGTCGGCCAGTTCAGGAACCTTGGCGGCTTCGTACTTCACCTTCCACCAGAGATAACGAGTCGTCGCTTCCGGATCGGTGCGGTCGACCGTGAACTCGGGCACTTCGATCGCTTCCTTCGGCACGTAGACGCCGGAGTCGGCAAACGCGGCGCGGGCAAAGCTCTCGCCGTTGACGGTCGCCTTGAACAAGCCCGGATCTTCGGCAGCCAAGGCCGTTTCGGAGTCGGTCAGCAGCGTCGACGTCTTAGCAACGAGTTCCGGGTATTTGGCGAAGTGCGCTTCCCATTGCTTCTCGTCGTAGATCAGCACGTCGGGCTTAGCGGGATCGCGCGCCAGGGCGGCGTCGATCAGGCCCGGCTTGATTTCGTCGAAGATTTCGCGGACGCGATCTGCGGCCGCCTTGCGGGCCAGTTCGTCGCGAATCTTCTTCTCGACCTTCCACAGCGGTTCGTACTGCGGATTGCGGCCGAAGCGAACGTCGTCCGGCAGCAGCAGGTCTTCGGTCGGCAACGGCGGCGGCGGCAACACGGTGACGGCCGCGGCCGGTGCGGCGGTGCCGGCGGCCGTGGCACTCGGCGCCGGGCCCGTCGCCGAGGGCGTAGCGGTCGTCGTCGGTGCAGGAGTCGCTTTCGGAGTGGCCGACGGAGTGGCGCTGGGAGTCGAGACTGGGGCGGCGTCAGTCTTCGCGGGATCGGCTTGATTGTCGCACGAAGAGGCCTCTTCCTCATCCGAACCGCAATCGGGCGAAACCTTCTCGGCTTTCTTCGTCTCTTCCTTCACCGCCGGAGCAGCCGGTGTCTCTTTCTTCACTTCCGGCTTCGGAGCGTCGGTCTTCGGAGCTTCGACCTTGGGTGCGTCCGCTTTGGGAGCATCCGTCTTCGGGGCTTCCGTCTTAACCGGATCGGCCTTAGTGGCGTCGGTTTTGGGAGTTTCCGTCTTAGGAGCTTCAACCTTCGGCGTCTCCGCTTTGGGCGTCTCGGTCTTCGGAGCATCGGCCTTCGGAGTTTCAACTTTCGGCACGTCGGTCTTCGGCGCGTCCGTCTTGACCTCGGGCTTCACTTCCGGCTTCGGCTCGTCGTTCTTCGCCGGTTCGATTTCGGTGAAGTCTTCGGGCACATACGGATAGCGCGACTTGTTCGCTTCGTAGTGCGCCGCGATCTGTTCGTTCGTGATCTTGTCGGGGGCGAAGAACTTCGCTTCGTCGGCCGCGACGTACTGGAACTGAGCCTTTTGCGGCGACTTGAAGCCTGGGTCGGGCGAGCCCGGCAGCGGTTCGTCGAAGCGGTACTTGTCGTAGAACGCTTGCAGTTCGGCGGCAGACGGGTCCTTGATCTTGCCTTCCTTAATAATTTCGGCCGTGCTGATCGGCAGGACCTCGGCCGTGGCGCGAGCCCGCTTCCGCTGATAAGCGCTCCAACGGTCAAACGGCGTGGTCGACATCGCCGGGCTTTCAGCGAACACCATCCGCATCGTCACTGCGAGCATCTCAGTCCGGAAGGCTTCGGTCAGTTGCTGGAGCGTGAGTTTGCCGCCGTTCGGCGAGCTCATGCTTCGCATGATTGCGTTGAGCTGCTCGCCGCCGAGCAATCCCTGCACGGTTTGGGCGATGAAGGCGACGACCTGGTCGTCGCCGGCTTGCATCCCCATCTTCTTGGCTTGGTCGGCCAGGACCAAAGACTCAACGACCGACCGCTCCGAAACCGGCCCGAAGCGACCGTTGGCGTACCCGACGGCCTGCTGTCCGATGCGATCGTATGGAATGAATTGGCCGAGTTGTTCTTGCGGAATCTGCGGAAACTGGGCCCGCATCTGTTGCAGTTGTTGCTGCTCGAGCGCGACGGAGACCGCCTGGACGACGAAGCGATGGACGATATCGCGATTGTCGAGGGCCGCGCGAACTTGCGATTCGTGCAAAGAAAAGAAATTTGATTTTACGACGATCGGATCGCCCTGCACGCCTCCGCCGCCGCCCGTCAAATCGAGGTTGTCGGAAACGACGAAAGCGATCATGGCCAGCACAGTAAGGCCGACCATGAGGATCTTTTGATTCTTACGAAAGACGGCAAAGGGACTAGCCATGGGGAGCGTGCGCCGAGAGTCGTGTTGGCTCCCCCCGCGAAGGAACAACCCTTGACAGCGGGGGGAACGGAAGGTTAACAGTGGTCGCCGGTACAGATGTCCGGTCGACGGCCGTGATTTTAAGAACGAACGTCGTAAATGCAATCCCAATGCGAAGATCGGCGACGATCTAAGCAGCTCGAACGCCGCGATTAGTCGACATGGCCAAGAAGACTGCCAAAGCCGCCGCCGAAAAAAAGCCCGCCGCCGCCAAGCCTGCCAAAAAGGCGAAAGCCCCCAAAGGCGAGGCGGCCGCAAGCGTCGGCGGACGCTCGCTGGTGATCGTCGAATCCCCCGCCAAAGCGCGGACGATCGGCAAGTTCTTGGGCAAAGATTACGTCATCGAGGCCAGCATCGGCCACGTCCGCGACTTGCCCGAAGGGGCGAAGCAGATTCCGGCGCAATATAAGGGCGAAGAGTGGTCGCGGCTCGGCGTCAACACGGCCGACAAATTCACGCCGATTTACATCGTCCCGCCCGAGAAAAACGAGCAGGTCAAGAAGCTCAAAGCCTTGCTCAAGGGTGCCAGCGAACTCTATCTGGCGACGGACGAAGACCGCGAAGGGGAAGCCATTAGCTGGCATCTCCACGAAATCTTGCAGCCCAAGGTTCCGGTCCATCGCCTGGTCTTCCACGAAATCACGGAAGAAGCGATCCGCGCCGCCCTCGAACACCCGCGCTCGATCGACGTGAACCTCGTCAAAGCGCAAGAAGCCCGGCGGATCGTCGACCGGTTGTACGGCTACGAAGTCTCGCCGCTGCTGTGGCGCAAGGTAAAGCCGCGGCTCTCGGCCGGCCGCGTGCAAAGCGTCGCCGTCCGGTTGATCGCCGATCGCGAGCGCGACCGTATGGCGTTCCGCAACGCGACGTACTGGGACTTGCTCGGCCTCTTCGCCGCCGATGCTCAGGACGCCGCGAGCCGCTTCGAAGCGGAACTGGTCAGCGTCGACGGTCGCCGCATTCCCGCGGGCAAAGACTTCGACGAAAAGACCGGCAAGATCAAAGATCCGAAGCTGATGTTGATGGACGAAGCGGCCGCCGCCGCGCTCCGCGAGAAGTTGCTGAAGGGCAAGTTCCGCGTCGGCTCGCTCGACGAAAAGCCGTACACCTCAAAGCCCTACGCGCCGTTCACCACCAGCACGCTGCAACAAGAAGCGAACCGCAAGCTCAGCTTCACCGCCAAGCGAACGATGCAGGTGGCCCAGAGCCTGTACGAAAACGGCTACATCACTTACATGCGTACCGACTCGACGAACCTCGCCACGGTCGCCGTCGAGGCGGCCCGCGACTTGGTCGCCTCGGAGTACGGCAAGCAGTATCTCCCCGATCAACCGCGGCTCTATTCGACC
Source organism: Planctomicrobium piriforme (assembly GCA_945877965.1). GTDB lineage: Bacteria > Planctomycetota > Planctomycetia > Pirellulales > PNKZ01 > CAMCTH01. Next base: position 11,885 of record CAMCTH010000065.1, read on the forward strand.
AAAGTCAAAAACGCGCAAGAAGCACACGAAGCGATTCGACCCGCGGGCCATCCCTTCACGCTGCCCGGCACGTTAAAAGACGTACTGAACGACGAGCAATTCCGTTTGTACGACATGATCTGGAAGCGAACTGTTGCCAGCCAAATGGCCGACAGTCGCGGCCGCCGGACCTCGATCACCGTTGAAGGCGAAGGGGCCGTCTTCACCGTCAGCGGCAAGACGATCGACTTCCCCGGTTACCTCCGCGCCTACGTTGAAGGGACCGACGATCCGACCGCCGAACTCGCCGATCGCGAAAAAGTTCTGCCGGCCGTCACGGTCAATCAAGCGCTCGCCTGCGTCAATCTCGACGCCAAGAGTCACACCACTCAGCCGCCGGCCCGCTTCAACGAAGCAACGCTCACCAAGGCGCTCGAAGAGCTCGGCATCGGCCGACCCAGCACCTACGCCAGCATCATCGACACGATCCAAGCCCGCGAGTACGTCTACAAGAAGGGCCAAGCCCTGGTGCCGACGTGGACCGGCATGGCGGTCGCTAAACTGCTCGTCGACCATTTGCCGAAGCTCGTCGACTACGGCTTCACCGCGCAGATGGAAGAAGACCTCGACGCCGTGAGCCGCGGCGAGCGCGATTCCACCGACTACTTACAAAACTTCTATCACGGCGACGCCGACGATCAGGTCGGGCACCCCGGCTTGAAAAACCAAATCTCGGGCAAGGTCGAACAGATCGACGCTCGCGAAGCCTGCCGCACGCTGCTCGGCACGCTGGGCGACGATCCGGAACCGGTCTACGTTCGCGTCGGCCGTTTTGGGCCGTTCATCCAACATGGCGAACGTCGCGCGAGCATCCAAGATGGAGTCGCGCCGGACGAAATGACGCTC